>CAYTLN010000010.1:0-32109 GCA_964438845.1 uncultured Gammaproteobacteria bacterium | reverse complement strand
CCGGCCTCCCTCGTCCCGACCTGACTCTTATCCTGCATGTTCCGACCGATATCAGCCTGAAATTGATCCGCGACCGCGGAGAGGCAAAAGATATACACGAAACGGATGAACATCATCTGAGTAGAGCAGAAGAGACATACCAAGAAATCGCTACGCTCATCACCGATATCAAGATTATCGAATGCATTTCTCGAGGGCAGCTCATGACGAAAGAACGGATACATGACTTAGTGTGGCAAAGCGTCTCCTTGCATCTATAGAAAAAATAATCCGCATTAAAAAACAGGCTATTACGTGATGTAATAGCCTTTAAAATCTTTCAAACTTCTTATTGCCATGTGCCTCTCACCTTATTGAAGGTATGCATTACTCCGGTCGAAGTATTTAGATAGAGGTAGCTCTCGAGATCCGAGTTGCTAATTTTGAGAATCACGCAATCAGTAGAAATAGACTTGAGTAGCGCGCTGTTGGAAAAGTCTATCTGTCTAAACTCGATAACCTCTCCCCCCTTCACATAAAACCACGTCGACGAAAAACTTCCGCCGCCGCTTTTTTGTATATTGATGAAGCGGGTTTGGAATGAACCGCTACGTGTGGCGTGGGTTTCTTCTCCACACTGCCATGTGCAGATCGTTATGCTTTTGAACACATTGTTGTTATGGCCGTAGCTATAGGTGGCTATATGGAAGCCAAAGACTACGTGTACTGCGAACCCTTCCCCAGCATATGAATTCATGCTTATCTCCGTACCTGTTTCAAACAGAGAGACAATAGTATCTCTGGGGTCCGGAGCTACCGTGCCCGTGACAGAATTGTTTTCGCAGCTCTGTAAACAAATCATTCCGAAAAAAAGTACAACTAAGGTTATTGATTTCATCGTTCCCTCCTGGGATTAATTTAGTGATGCATTTTTAAGTAATAATAGATATACCACGTTAAGGTATATTTGTCAATACGCTGAGTCTTTTTTCCAATAAACATGCTAGAATAAAGCCATGTACGACGTAATCATCGGGCTTGAAATCCATACGGCCCTCAACACCAAGTCAAAGATGTTCTGCAGCTGCGACAATGGTCCGGCGGCTGAACCTAATATCAATGTCTGCCCGATCTGCCTCGGCCATCCGGGAACATTGCCGATGGTGAATAAAGCCGCTGTCGAAGCGACTATCCTGCTCGGACTAGCACTCGGCTGCAAGATCAATACGCACACGAAATTCGACCGCAAGAACTATTTCTATCCCGACCTGCCAAAAGGCTACCAGATCTCGCAGTTCGACTTGCCGCTCTGCTATAAAGGAACGCTCAAAGCCGGAAAACGATCGGTCGCGATAACGCGCATCCATCTTGAAGAAGACACCGGCAAGCTCACCCATCCGCCGATCGAAGACTATTCGCTCGTCGATTTCAACCGAGCCGGAACCCCGCTCGTCGAGATGGTAACCGAACCGGTAATTCCCGATGCGGCGACCGCCAAAGCCTTTTGCCAGCGTTACCAACTCATCCTCCGTTATCTCAATATCTCGAACGCGGATATGGAAAAAGGCGAGATGCGCTGCGAAGCCAATGTCAGCGTCCAGAAAAAAGGCGCCTGGAAATATGAAAAGGGAGAGATCAAGCCGGTCGGTAAAGCAAAGCTCAATCCGAAAGTCGAAGTGAAGAATATCAATTCTTTCCGCTCGCTTGAAAAGGCGATCGAGTTCGAGATCGCTCGGCAGACAAAGCTCATTGACGACGGCACAGAGATCAAAGCCGAAACCCGCGGCTGGCAAGATTCAAAAAATGAAACCGTCGGCCAGCGCACGAAAGAGACATCGGCTGATTACCGCTACTTCCCTGAGCCGGACATTCCCCCGCTGACGATCACACCTGCCTGGCTCGAAGAGATCCGTTCCCGCCTTGTCGAGATGCCCGACGATAAATCCGGCCGTTTCCAGGAGGAATATTCGATCTCGGAATATGACGCCCGCGTCCTGGCCGGCGATAAGGAATTGGCCGGCTTTGCCGAGGAAGTCGTCTCGGAATTGGCCGCCTGGGTCGAGTCCGAAGGCGATAGCTGGGCCAGACACGATAAGACCATGCCTAAATTGGCCATAAATTGGCTTATAAACGATTTTTCCCGGCTTTTGAACCAGTATAAGCGCACGCCCCGAACAGCCCGTATAACCCCGGAAAATTTCGCCGAATTCGTGCTCATGGTCCATAAGGGAGAAATCAACTCGAGCGCCGCCCAAACCGTCCTCGAGGAACTCTTCAAGAAAGGCGGCGAACCGAAACAGATCATGCGCTCTCTCGGCCTCGAGCAGATCCATGACGAAGACATCCTGGAAAAAGCCATTGCCAAAGTGATCGCCGCTAAGGCTGATCTGGCTGAGCAGTACCGGGCCGGCAAGACGACGCTTATCCAATTCTTTGTGGGACAGGTGATGGCTGAAACCAAAGGCAAGGCCAACCCGGAAACAGCAAGGAAGCTTTTGGAAAAAAAGTTAACTTCATCATAAAAATAAGCAGTGTCATTCCCCGGCTCGACCGGGGAACCTTAAGATCCCCCGCGAGTCTATCCCTGCGTAGGCAGGGACGGAGGATGACACATAATATAATGTATGAACATCGCCATATTCGATCTCAAGCCCTGGGAAAAGAAAATGTTCGCTTCATGTCTCAAGGGACATAAGGTAACATATTTCAAGTCCGACCTGGATAACACGAAAATTTCCGAATTCAAGAATGCGGAAATCATCTCCTGCTTCATCACCTCGAAAATCGACGCCAAGACGATCAAAGCCCTGCCCAAGCTCAAACTGATCGCCACCCGCTCGACCGGCTATGACCATATCGATGTCAAAACGGCCGCATCGAAGAAAGTCGCTGTCGCCAACGTTCCGAGCTACGGAGAAAATACGGTGGCCGAACATGCCTTCGCGCTCATCCTCTCCCTTTCCCGCAATATCCATAAATCGTATTTGAGGACGATACGCGAAGATTATTCGATCGAAGGCTTGCAGGGATTTGATTTGCAGGGCAAGACGATCGGCGTTGTCGGGGCCGGCCGCATCGGACGCCATACGATCCGGATCGCCAACGGCTTCGGTATGAACGTCCTTGCCTATGATCCGCATCCCGACCATAATCTTTCCGAAACCCTCGACTTCAAATACGTAAGCTTGAAGAAGCTATTATCCAAATCGGATATCATTTCGCTCCATGTCCCCTACTGCCCGGAAACCCATCACCTTATCAACAAGAAGAACATCAAGCTCCTTAAGAAAGGCGCCCTCTTCATCAATACCGCGCGGGGAGGATTGGTCGATACGAATGCTTTGATCTGGGCTCTCGATAAGAAGATCATCGCCGGCGCCGGCTTAGACGTGCTCGAAGAAGAAGATTTGATTTTAGAAGAAAAGCATATGGTTCATCGTCATATCAACAATCCCGAAATGATGTCCATGGTCCGAAACCATATTCTCTTAAGTTATGAAAACGTCGTCTTTACACCCCATATCGCTTTCTATAGCATAGAAGCTGTCCAGCGAATCACGAAGACCACGATCGACAATATACTAGCCTTCATCGGAGGGAAGTCATCTAATCTTGTCTCTATTGCTAAAAAAACCGCTCGATAATGAGCGGTTTTAAATGAGCTGGGAAATTTTGCCAATATCTTTTCCGGAAAGCCATCGTATAGCTCTCCCCTGCTTTTCCCAGCGTTTGAACCATGTCATCTGGCGTTTAGCGAACTGCCTGGTTGCGATCGCAAGCTTTTCAACCATTTCTTCCCGGGAAAGCTTTTTTTGCAGGAATTGGGAGACGAATTTATACTCGAGTCCGAAACTTTCAAGCCGCTCCCAGCTTACACCCTCTTTGTGAAGGCGCTCCACTTCCTTGATCATCGCGTCATTCTCCAGCCGATCGAGTATGCGTTGCTTGATCCGCTTGCGCAGGGTTTCCAAACCGACTTCCAGGCCTATCACCGTAAAATCATACGGTGGTTTTTTTATCCGAGGTTTTGTTTCATGGAGCTTGCCGCTCGCTTGAATGATATCAAGGTATCGTTCCAGCCTTCTCTTGTTATGCTTCTCTGAATTGTTCAACCGCTCGAAAAAAGTCGGATCAAGTTTTTTGATCATATCCTGCACTTCTTTCAGTGTCATCTGGATTTTCTTGTCAGTGCCTTCAGCGGTTCTGCCGCCCAATATATACCCATCAACCACAGCCTGTAAATACAATCCGGAACCGCCGACAAGGATGGGAAGTTTTCTCCTTTTCAAGATATCGGCAATCGCGGCGTAGGCAGCATTTTGGTAGCGCTTAAGGTCATACTGCGTTTTAGGATCAGCCACATCGATCAGGTGATACCGGACCGCGTCTTTGCCGGAGCCGTACTCAGCGAGATCCTTTCCGGTACCGATGTCCATGCCTGCATAGACTTGCCTCGAGTCGGCGCTTACGATTTCGCCGTTGTGTTGCCGCGCCAAAGCGACCGCCAGCTTAGTCTTGCCGGAAGCTGTCGGACCGAGGATTACGATAACTTTAGGAAGTCGTTTCATGACGGTATTGTACTTGTTTTTTAGCAAATAAAAAAGCCCGGTTCGCGCCAGGCTTTATACAGAGCAGAGCTTAACTTTTGCTTGACGGACCTTTGTAAAATATTTCATCAGTACGGAGATTATCGAATGTTACGCTGACAGTTTTAGTCAACATATTATACTCTATCGTAATCTCCCCGCTCGTTATAGAGAGCACAAAACCCGGTCTCACCTTTTTCTTTGTCTTGAAGATTTGGCCTTCCCGTATAACATTTTGCCCGAACATCATCATTTCCGATTGAGAATAGGTGTATATGTTCTGGGATTGACCGTTGCAAAATGCGTAAAAAAGATCCAAGTCTAGCGGAGTGTCAGTAAAGATAAGTATCCTTTTCTTGCCTGACAATATATGAAGCTGGTTTTTGCCATAGGCTTCGGCATTTGTCAGCTCGTATGGGATCTCTTCATCGGAACAAAGAGTCCCTAGTATGGTCCGTATCTTTTTTACCGTATCCGTCTCGTCAGAGAATGCGACGAGATAGTGCTGCGACCGGGAAGATTGGAAACTGCACAACAATAAGCAGGTTGCTATAAAGAACAAGCTAGTTTTCATGGTTCACCTCCGTTTGGTTGTCTAAACCTTACGACGGTTGCGAGGTTACGTCAAGTCGCAAAAAACCCTGCCAACGGGCAGGGTTGTAGATCGGTTATTTTTCAAAATCTTCCAGCAGCTGCTTCTGTTTTCGAGTCAGGTCCGTCGGAGTCTTGACCGTCACGGCAACGAGATGGTCGCCCCGGCCGTGGCCGCGCAGGCGAGGTATGCCCTTGCCTTTCAAGATAAAAACCTTGCCGGATTGGGTGCCGGCCGGGATCTTCAGCGTTACCGGACCATCGACCGTTTCGATATCGATCTTGGTACCGAGCGCCGCCTGCGGGAATGTTATGTCGACAGCTGAATGGACAGTGTCCTGATGACGGGAAAAACGCGGATCCGGCGCTACGCGGACATGGACATAGAGATCGCCGGCCGGCGTATTCTTTTCCCCGGCTTCGCCCTGGCCGGTCAAGCGGATCGTTTCGCCGTTATCGATACCGGCCGGAACCTTGATAGTCAGTTCCGATGTCTGCTTAGCGATGCCGCTGCCGTGGCAGGCATGGCAGGGAGCGGAAATCTTCTTGCCTTCGCCGCGACAGGTCGAACACGTCGCTTGGACCTGCATCTGTCCGAAGATCGTCCGTTGGACTTGCGTCACTGTCCCCCGCCCGTTACAGGTCGGGCAGGTTTCGATCTTTGATCCGGGCTGCGCTCCGGAACCGTTACATACCGAGCAGGCCGCACCTTTTGAGAGCCTGATCGTCTTTTCAGTTCCGAAAACCGCTTCAAGGAAATCGATTTCGATCCTAACTTCGATATCCTGGCCGCGCGCCTGGCGTTTCTGCGAACCGCCGCCGAATCCGAAAATGTCCCCGAGACCGCCGAACATATCGCCGAGGTCATCCATGTTGATATTGAAACCGCCGGTGTTGAATCCTCCGAAGCCCTGGCCGCCTCCGGCCTGGCCGTTCTCGAAACCGGAGCCGAACTGGTCATAGCGAGTCCGGCGCTCCTTATTGGAGAGCACCTGGTAGGCCTCGTTCAGTTCCTTGAATTTCGCCTCATCACCGCCCGACTTGTCAGGATGGTGTTCGTGGGCTTTCTTGCGGAAGGCCTTTTTTATTTCCTCTTCAGTCGCATTCTTGGCGACGCCGAGGATCGCGTAATAGTCTTTGGCCATGAGGGATTATTCTTTCGGCTTGAATCCGATTTCCTTATCGCCGGCTTCCGCCTGCTTGATCGTTCCGAAACGGTCCTCGTAACGCTTGAGGTTCTCCGCCATCGCGGCGATCATCCGCTTGAAGTGTCCCGGAGTCGTGATCAATTTCGCGGTCACTTTGCCCGTCGGGCCCATGACGTTGGCGAACGTCAGCTGGAATTCCTCTTCGTTATGGTTGATCTGGGCGATATTCGTATACTCCGCTCCCGGGATCGGGTCGTTGATCTTGATCTCGTTCGGACGCTGTTCAGTAGGCATATAATAGTGGCTGTCATCCCAGCGAAAGTTGGGACCCAGAATTTATCCGTAGAATATGTACACTACGGTAGAACTTAGTTAATGCATTTGTCCCTGGGTTCCAGCTTGCGCTTAATCCGCTGCGCGAATTTCGCTTGCTGGAATGACAGGTATAGAATACTATTTCTTTTCCTCAAACTCCCCTTCTACCGGTTCTTCTTTCGGCTGCTCGGCTGCCGCGGCTTGTTCCGCGTTCGGCTGGGCCTGGCTGGCCTGGGCGTTCTGGTACATCGCCGCACCGATGCGCTGGGCGACCGTATTGAGCTCTTCCATGGCTTTCTTGATGTCATCGTAGCGGTCGCTGTCCTTAACGTCCTTCAGAGCCTTGAGTTTGCCTTCAAGCTCCGTCTTGTCCTCAGGCTTCATCTTATCGCCCGATTCGGACAGAAGCTTATCGGTCTGGAAAACGACGGCGTCGGCCTGGTTCTTCACTTCAGCGGATTCTTTCTTCTTCTTGTCTTCTTCGGCATGCAGTTCGGCTTCCTTCTTCATCTTCTCGATCTCTTCCTTAGAAAGGCCGGATGAAGCGGTAATCGTGATGTGCTGAGCCTTGCCTGAAGCCTTATCGGTCGCTTTGACGTTCAGGATGCCGTTAGCATCGATGTCAAAGGAAACTTCGACTTGCGGGACGCCGCGGGGAGCCGGCGGGATGCCGTCGAGGATGAATCGGCCGAGGCTCTTGTTGTCCGAAGCCATCGGACGGTCCCCCTGGACGACGTGGATCTCGACGCTTGTCTGGCTGTCTGCCGCGGTCGAGAACACCTGGGATTTCGATGTCGGGATGGTCGTATTGCGTTCGATAAGAGGCGTAGCGACGCCGCCGAGGGTTTCGATGCCGAGGGAGAGCGGCGTGACGTCGAGCAAGAGCACGTCGCGGATATCGCCTTGCATGACGCCGGCCTGGACGGCCGCGCCGAGAGCGACGACTTCATCCGGATTGACGCTCAAGTTCGGCTCCTTGCCGAAGAATTCCTTTACCTTAGCAAGGACAAGCGGCATGCGCGTCATGCCGCCGACCATGACGACTTCCTGGATATCGGAAACGCTCATGCCGGCGTCGGCGATCGCTTTCTTGCACGGTTCGATCGTCTTCTCGACCAGATCGGCGACGAGCGATTCGAGCTGGGCGCGCGATATCTTCATGACGAGGTGCTTCGGACCGCTCGCGTCCGTCGTGATGAACGGCTGGTTGATTTCAGTTTCCATCGTCGTCGAGAGCTCGATCTTGGCTTTTTCAGCCGCTTCCTTGATGCGCTGGAGAGCGAGGGTGTCGTTGCCGAGATCGATTCCCTGGTCTTTCTTGAATTCGTCGATGATCCAGCGGATGATGCGCTGGTCAAAATCTTCGCCGCCGAGGTGGGTGTCGCCGTTGGTCGCTTTGACTTCGACCGTGTCTTCGGAAATTTCAAGGACGGAAACGTCGAAGGTGCCGCCGCCGAGGTCGTAGACCGCGATCTTCTGGCCCTTCTTCTTGTCAAAACCGTACGCAAGCGCGGCCGCCGTCGGTTCGTTGATGATGCGCTTGACGTCGAGGCCCGCGATCTTGCCGGCGTCTTTGGTCGCTTGGCGCTGCGAGTCGTCGAAATAAGCCGGAACGGTGATGATCGCTTCGGTGATGGTTTCGCCGAGCTTAGCTTCGGCATCAGCCTTGAGCTTGGCCAGGATCATGGCCGAGATTTCCTGCGGGCTGTATTTCTTGTCCTGGAGCTTCACTTTGACGCCTTCGCCCGCCTGGACGATCTTATACGGCATGGTAGAAAGGTCGCGCTGGACTTCGGCGTCGTCAAACCGGCGGCCGATCAGACGCTTGACCGCGAAGACGGTGTTTTCCGGATTCGTGACGGCTTGGCGCTTGGCGGTCAGGCCGACAAGGCGTTCGCCGTTCTTTGAAACGGCAACGATCGACGGGGTCGTCCGATTGCCTTCGATATTCTCAACGATCTTAGGCTGGCCGCCTTCCATGATAGCCATGGCGGAGTTGGTCGTGCCCAAGTCGATTCCTAGGATTTTTGGCATATGGTGTTACTTAGTTTCGATCTTAATTTTGTTAGGCTTGGCTTCGGGAGCCTTGGGGATGGTAATCTTCAATATTCCGTCTTCGGAAACGGCCTTGGCTTCATTGCCGAGGCAATGGGTCGGGAGCTGGACCGAGCGGAAGAAACTGCCGCGGCGGATTTCCTTGCGGTAATAATTCTTCTCATCGATCTCGCTCTGCTTTTCAGCTTCGCCTTTGATCGACAAGATATCGTTCTCAATCGCGATATCGACTTTCGACGGATCGATACCAGCGAGTTGGGTTTCGACAATGACGCTGTCTTTATCTTCATACATGTCGATAGCCGGAATGCTCGACATCTCTTCAAACGGTTCGAGCATCGGCATCCATTTGATAAGTGATGACATAGGGTTAAAAATTAATTGCTATGTTTAAAAACTTTGACACGGGCCGGCATGATGACTTTTTCATGCAATCGATACCCGCCTTTGAGCGTTTCGGCAACCGTTTCGTCCTTGGCGGCATCATCAATCTCCGCTGTCTCGACCGCTTCCATGGTTACCGGATCGAATTTTCCCTCCGTGACTATTTCCAAGACGCCGTTATCGGCAAACGCTTTCTTGAACTGGCTGATGACATGTTCGAGGCCGGTCCGCCAATTCGCGTCACCGTCTGCCGGGAAATGCTGGAGCGTCAGCTTGAGGTTATCGAAGGCCGGGATCAGTTCGAGGATCAAGGCTTCATTGGCGTAGAGCGCGAGATCGACGCGGTCTTTCGCCGTCTGTTTCAAAAGGTTCTGATAATCGGCGAGCGCGAGCTTATACTTATGATCGAGCTCAGCGCAGCGCTGTTCGCAGTCATCCGGCGCTTGTCCGGCATCTCTCTGGTCTAACTCTTCGGTCATACGTTCTTCTTAGATAATTCGTTGATAAGGAAATCGATCCGTGCCTTGTTAGCGCCGTAGTCCATACGGACCGGACCGATCAGGCCGATCAGGCCGACACGGTCCTTCGCCTTATACCGGCTCAGGATCGCTCCGGAAAAGATTCCGAACGGGCTGTCGCGGCCGATCATGATTTCGGATTCGAAGCCGACGGAATCGAAAACGCCGCCGACGATATCGTCGATGCGGTCCATGATGGATGACATGTCATACACGAGCTGTGGTTGGTTGAATTCCGGCTGTTGGAGCAGGTTCGAGATGCCCGTGTAGTAGACATTGTATTTATGGAACGCCCAGATGACTGCCAATCCGGACAGATGGGCAAGCTGCTTGGCAGATTGCTTGGCAGCGATCTCGTCCTCGGGATCAGGCACTGCCAATGTCTTGGCTTCCTCTTTGGACAGCGGCTTCTGGCCGATATCACTGATATGCAGCTCATAGGCCTTCTGAGTCGGTATGCGGCCGGCTGACGTATGCGGCTGGACGATCCAGCCGTCAGCCTCCAGCTCCGCCATCTCGTTGCGCACGGTGGCCGAGGAGACAGGAACGTGGTACTTCTCCACAATCGTGGACGACGCGACCGGACAACCGGTAGCGATATGCTCCTTAATAATTATATCTAAAATTAGCCTTTTTCTTTCTTCCATACAAAAACAATGGCGTTTATACAGCCATTGTATCATTGTTAGCAATCAGGCGTCAAGAGTGCTAAATCAGCTTTCTAGCAGCTCTTGCAGGAGCCTATTGATGTGGAAGCGGCGGAGGCGCTTTTCGGCTTCAGTATGGCGCGACGACGGGATATCGACCAAAAGGGATCCGAGACAACGCTCGGCCAGAGCCGCCCTCAGCAAGGAGTCAAAATCCGCAATGCCGAGCCTTGCCGCAACAGGGCGCATATCCTCCAGCCAGTCCTCTATCCCCTGTCTCCACGGCTCGTACTCCATCGACCAGTCATTATCCATCATCATATCCGCCCAGATAATGAATGCAAATTCATAGCCCTCGGGGAACATATTCACATGGGCGAAGTCAGTAAGATAATACATGTCTTCATCAGGAGGACAGAAAATCTCTTTCGGCTTGAAGTGTCCATGGCACCAGATCATGCGTCGGTTCGAATATGCCTCTCGTATGGCTGACAAGGCAGGCCCGTATCGATGCAGCAATTCTTCAGCCGCCCGTGCATTCGGGGCGGCTTCTGCCCAGCGTCTCAGGCGCTGAGAATAAAATTCGATCGGACGCACAAATCCTTCGTCTCGCATTCCCTCGGGAGGATCATAGGGAAAGGCGTTCCGATATTCGTGAAACAGCTCAAGAAATTTCTTGCGGGCGTCGGGACTTAAAGGAGAGCGGAATGTATCGCCCTGTTCGACATACTGCATGATAAGCCATCCCCGATGAGAGGAAATGACTTCGGAAGCATATAAGGCCGGGGCGGTGAGAATCGTACTTGTGTTATGGGTTAAGAAGTAGGCAAGATATTTCGGTTCACACGTCACTCTCGGATCATCATACACTTTCAACACAGCTTTTTTGCCATTAAAAAAGCCCGAAAAGATTATATCTCGGGCTTTACTGTCGGAATAATATCCGGCCGAATAGATTTCACGGGCTGATTCAAAGCCAGTTTTTCTGATGATATTTTCTGCTAGATGTACCAATTCTTCTTTATTCATATCACTTCCTTTTTATCTTAAGAAGAATAGCTCTTTTATGCAACCGGTCAAGGAATTTGACGCGACTAGCGAAATATTCGACTGGAGTGAGTACCGCCGTTTGGACCATTGTCTTGAACCATGATGACTCAAAATCGATTCCAATAATTTGGCATGCGATACGGTTATCATCGCAGTAACTATCCCATAGTAACCGGACTTTACACACTCTTGAAGACTCACAGAATATCTTGATATGAATATTCTCTTCCTGCCTCTCATGAGCATAATCACATAGTCCACGAATATTATCCAATGTCCTGACTGCTGTTTCGTCCTTAACGAAATCTGGGTATACTTCCCTTTTATTTAGCATGGTAGTAAGTTTTCCTTCCATCATGCCGGCTTCAGTTTGACCGGGGAATGTTCGCTGATTAGTTTCACCCCCTGTCAAATATACGACGTCCGTAACTGGCCTCACATGCTCGGAAGCCGAGAACAGATAACGCATTATTCGGTACGTGGGACGGCAACCGTATCCAAATACGGCAACTATATTGAATATGTTCAAAATCTGCCCCTCCTATCGGGCCTGATATTTTATTATGTAATGTACACGCAATCGGCAACTATAATGCTTTCAAGCAAAAAAGTCAATATGTTGGGCTATCTTTTCTTATATTCTCCGAAATACCATTGCAGGAATTCGCGGGCGATCGGAGTGCCGGCGATGTCGCCGCCTTTCCCCTCTTCTACCAATACCGTGATGACAAGTTCAGGGTTGTCATACGGCGCGAAGCCGGTAAACCAGCCATGGTTGTCCTTCTTAGACGACCACTGGGCAGTTCCGGTCTTACCGGCGGCCTCGACGGGCAGCCCAGACATGCTCCGGGCGCTTCCGGAGGTGACTGTCTGGCGCATGCCTTGGCGGATGACATCGATATTATCCCGATCGATAATGCCGGTCACGAGCGCTTTCGGCAAGATATCACGGACAACCGTTCCGTCGGGCGAGGTGACCTGCTTGACGACATGCGGTTCGAACACCGTTCCGCCATTGGCGAAGAATGCAGTCCAGGCGGCGACTTGGAGCGGGGTCGTATTGAGATCGCCCTGGCCGATCGCGACATGGTACGTATCGCCGATATACCAGCTTTCTTTTTTCGTAGCCTCCTTCCATTCTTGGGTCGGAACGAAGCCGCTCGCCTCGTTCGGCAAATCGATGCCAAGCGGTTTGCCTAAGCCGAAACGTTTCAAGTAATCCACCATACGCGTCATGCCCAGTCCTTGGAATTCGTCATATCCTCCGCCGATATAATAAAAAAACGTATTGACCGATTCGGCGATAGCTTTACGCACATCGGTCTGGCCATGTCCGCCCGCTTTCCAATCCGGAAACGACCACTGTCCGATACGCAAGCCGCCCGTGCTCAGGAAACTCGTAGAACCGGAAATCACGCCTTCCTGAAGGGCCGCGGCAGCTATGATCGGCTTGATCGTCGAACCGGACGGGTATTCCCCCGAAACAGCGCGCGAAAAAAGCGGCTTGTCAGGAGATGATTCAAGCGCTGAGTATTCCGCCTGGCTGATGCCTTTGGCAAAACTGTTGTTATCGAAAGCCGGCAAGCTGATCATCGCCAGGATCTCGCCGTTACGCGGATCCATGACAACAGCGGCGGCTCGCTTGCGATTAAGCTTTACGAGGTTCGTCGCCATGATCTCCTCAAGCTTTCTCTGAGCGGTAGAATCGATTGCAAGTATCAAGTTCCGTCCCGGAATCGCTTCGGTTTCGCTGACAATATTCTTTTCTTTGCCAAGCGCGTCTACTTCCACCTGTTTGGCGCCGGGCGTACCGCGCAATTCGCTTTCCCAAGACTTTTCTAATCCGGTCTTACCGAGGTAATCGATCGGGCTGTACGTATCGCGTCCCGTAGCGAGTTCGGTTTCGCTGATCTTCCCCGTGTATCCGAGGACATGGGATAACGACAGGCTCGGAAGCCCGTATTGGCGGCGGCTTTTGCTTAAGAGACGTATGCCCGGCAAATCGAATGATTCAAGATAGACCTTAAGGGCCTTTTCATATTCGATATTATCGGCGATGAAGAGCGGCTGATAATATTCGAGCGACGCAGGCGTCAGGGCGGCCAGCTTTTCTTTTGCTTCAGAAACGTCGATGTCCCCCGCTAAATGCGCGATGGTATCGATAAGGCCCAGACGGGCGTTCATGTCTTTCGGCAGATCGGCCGGCACGCAATACAGCAGGAAATTCGCGACGTTATGGACCAAAGCGACTCCGTTACGGTCATAAATGATGCCTCGACTCGCTTCCAGGCGTTCGAGACGGATACGGTTGCCGTTGGCAATATCGCGGTAATACGAACCCTTTACGACCTGGAGCCAGAAAATCCTTGAAACCAGGATAACAATCAGGCCGAGAAGGACCCACCGTCCCGCGGTAATGAAAGAAAAATTAAGACGGTTCACGACCGTCTCCTCGCCGCGTTCCGTCGGGGTGAATGCTTCTTCAACCCAGTCCCTATGGAATTTCCCATTGAAATTGCCGTACTTAAGCCAACCCTCTTTGATTACGAAGGGGTCGTCTTTAGCGAAGCGTTTGGGGCGGAAGATCATCATGCTAGATATTGCTGACAGTGAGGAATACCGGCTTCAAACGGCGATTGACTGCGCTCGAAATATAGAAAATGACAACAGCTATGACCGCATTCGCCGCCAAGCCAAGAAGCTCATATCCCAAATCGCGGCCGATCGCCGATAACGGCACGTCACTGAATAGATTATTATATAGGAGAAAAAGAAGGTCGTAGAATAGCGATCCGGCCGCGGCGGCCAATCCGACCGCATAGAGCGAGCGGTTCGTTACCACTTTTTCAAACAGGATATAAATAAGGCCCGAAACCAAACCGAGGGAAACAAGATAAACGCCGAACGTCTTGAAAGAAAACGCTTCAAAGATGAAGCCCGCCAATAGTACCCACCAAGCGGCCAGTCGGACGTTGCCGAGCAGCAGAACGAACACAAGAGCGATAACGACAAGATGGATCCGATATAAGCCGAACGGCAGGCCGCTCACGAGGGCGATGTCAAAAAGCGCCGCCAGGATAATGATCAGGATATGTATCAAAGATTTGAGGGACATCGTTATTCGATTAAGATCGAAACGCTTCGCAGTTCACCGAACTGCGCGCTCGGCTGCAGCAAGGCGTTCTGCCAGAGCTCATTCGGCTGCTTGATGACCTGACTGACCGTCCCGATGACAAGCCCCTGAGGCATTCCCTCTTCCAGTCCCGCAGTGACGATCACTTGGCCGCCTGCTCCGAGATCCTTATCCTGTCCGATAAAATCGACTTTGACAGTCAAGCCGAGATCGCCCTGAGCGACTCCCAGCGTCGCCTGCTCTCCCGCGACAGAAACAGCAATCTTACAATCGCTGCTGTAGAGCAAGCAGGCTTCTGCGGAATGATCTTCGGTTTGTAAAATCTTGCCGAGCAGGAGCCCGTCGCTAGAGACGATCGGCAGTCCTGCCAGAAGACCATCAGCCGTTCCGCGATTAAGAATGACCGATTCGCGATTGCGCCAGTTATCGCCAGCATTGCCCCGAGCGATGACCGACGCCATGATAAGCCGGCGGCCGCTCGTATTTTCATACGACAAATACCGACGCAATGTTTCATTCTCAGCTGCCGTATCCTTCAACACAGCATTTTCAGCCAGCAATTTGCGATTATCGGCTTCAGCCGCCTCGAGTTTTCCGATCAGTTCTTCACGGGATAAGCCATCGGTCTCTTTAGGATTGATAAAATCAGTCAAGTGGCTTATCGGACGCGCAACGGATCCCAGGGACGAAACGAAACCGTTCTCAAGGAAGCGTAACCAGCCCAAAGCGTGAAGTAGAATAATGAGAGCGATCAAGCCGGCGAGCACCGAGAACGTTACGAGTGAATTTCTCTTATCCATATAGATATAAAAAAGCGGCCTAGCCGCTTTGCCGGACTAAAGCTCCTTGGTACCGGGAGCGACGACCTTCTCGAGTAGGGCCTCGTCAGCCAGGAGGATACCCGTTCCTCGGACAACGCAGGTCAGCGGATCGTCGGCGACGCGTACCGGAATTTTCGTCGATTGAGCGATCTCCTGGTCAAGCCCGCGCAAGAGCGCTCCGCCGCCGGTCAGGACGATGCCGTGTTCATAAATATCGGCAACAAGTTCCGGTGGCGTCGTTTCAAGGATAAGCTTGATATTATCGATAATCTGATGGACTGTCCGAGCCATCGCTTCACGGACCTGAGTATCGGTAATCCGCATTTCTTTCGGAAGGCCATTCATCAAATCGCGCCCTCGAACGGTCATTTCAAGGGATTCCTTGAGCGGCGCTGCCGAACCGATCCTGATCTTTATATCCTCGGCAAGCTGCTCGCCGATGAGCAAGTTGAATTCTTCACGGATATACTGGACGATCTCATGATTCAAAAAATTACCGGCAAGCCGGAGATTCTTCCAATTCACGGCGCCGCCGAGCGATATTACGGCGATTTCCGTCGTCCCCCCGCCGATATCGACGACCATCGTTGCCGTCGCGTCAGCGACCGGCAAACGGGCGCCGATGGCGGCAGCCATGGGCTCTTCAACGAGATACACCTGCCGAGCGCCGGCAGATTTAGCGGCGTCTTCCACCGCCTTTTTTTCCACCTCGGTAATATCGAGCGGAATCCCAATGACGACGCGCGGACGCGGGACCAGGGTGAACTGTTCGGTATGCGCCTTGTCGATGAAATACTTAAGCATCTTCTCAGTCACCTCAAAATCAGAGATGACGCCGTCGACAAGCGGCTTGATTACCTGAATGTGGGCCGGCGTCTTGCCGATCATGCGCTTAGCGTCATCGCCGACAGCAAGGATTTCTTCCGTGCGCATATTGACAGCGACAACCGACGGCTCATTGCTCAGAATGCCCTTGTCCGGCGTATAAACCAGCGTATTTGCCGTCCCGAGATCTATGCCGAGATCCTTGCTGAATTTTCCGAAAAATTTATTGAACATGCTGGATCTTTGAAATAGCCTCCTCGATCGTTAATCGTTCCGAATTTTCCGATGACCGGGCTTTCAATTCGACTTTCGCGCCGTCAGCCAGCATTTTTTCACTGACGATAAGGCGCCACGGACAGCCGATCAAGTCGGCGTCTGCGAACTTCTGTCCGTTCGTCGCTCCCTCGCGGTCATCGAACAAGACGTCGATTCCATTGTTCTCAAGAGTGCCATATGCCGCTCGGGCGGCAGTCATTACCTCATCGGATATCCCCAAAGCCAGCAGATGGACCGTAAAGGGCGCGATCGCTTGCGGCCAGATAATGCCGTTAGCGTCTGCAAACAGCTCGACGATCGTCCCCATCATGCGGGCCGGGCCGATTCCGTATGAACCCATGATGACCGGCTTCTTGTCCCCGTTCTCATCGGCGTACATCAACCCGAGCGCGTCCGAAAAACGAGTTCCGAGAGTAAAGATATTGCCGACTTCCGCCGCTTTCTTCTCGACCAAAGACGCCTTATCAAGACCGAGGCTCGCGATGACGTCATCAGCATAGATTTCTTTGTTGATCGCCAGTTTTTTTGCCTCATCTACATAGATAGTGTCTTCCCCTGCGTCGGTTATAGTCTGAAATTCATGTGAGAACTTGGAGAATACGCCACCGGAAGCCGCCGTGTAATACGTATATTCGCCGATACCGAGGCGATCGAATATCCGGATATAGGATTGGCGAGCGGCTTCATAAAAAGCTTCATGCTCGGCCTGGTCTTTCGAGAAGGAATACAAGTCCTTCATAATGAACTCACGCAAGCGCATGATGCCGCTTTTCGCGCGAGTTTCATTTCTGAACTTGGTCTGGAACTGGTACAGATATTTCGGCAAATCACGGTACGAGTTGACGTAATCAGACATCAACTTCGTGATCGGCGCTTCATGCGTCAGCGCCAAGCCGAGTTCGGTGCCGTTCTTAAGCGCAGTTTTGAACCAGACATCGACTTCCTTATCATCCCATTGATTCGTCGGTTCCCACATCTCCTTGTTCTGCAGCGAAGCAAGATATACTTCCTGTCCGCCGATGGCATTCATTTCCTCGCGGATGATGGCGTTGATCTTATCGAGGACGCGCAATCCAAGCGGCAGGAATGAGTAAACGCCCGCCATGTCCTTATGGATGAAGCCGCCGCGGATCAGAAGCTTGGCGTTGGCAGATACTTCGTCTTTCGGGCTTTCTTTGAGCGTTTTTGTGAAGAGGTTTGATTGGAGCATAGGTGGGGGTTAGTTACTGCATTTTAACGAAAATAGAGCCGCCTGTCAAAAGCAAAACAGGCGCCGGAGCGCCTGCTGCTGTACACAAATTTTGTACGATTTATGCGACTGTTTCACGCTTCGGGAATCCGTGGTGCCAGACGACAACGAGCGGCGACGCAAGGAAGATCGAGCTATACGTTCCGAAGAAGATGCCGATCAGCAACGCGAGAGCGAAGTAGTGGATCGACATCCCTCCCATAACAACGATGACAAGGAGAACGATCATAACGGTCAACGACGTGTTAACGGAACGGGTGATCGTCTGGTTAAGGCTCATGTTCACGGTATTGGCGAAATTGTCATTCGAACGCGGCAAGTTTTCACGGATACGGTCGAAGACGACGATGGTGTCATGGACCGAAAAACCGAGGACGGTCAGGACGGCGGCGACGAACGTCGTATTGATTTCGACTCCCTGGAAGTGTCCGAGATACGCGAAGGCGCCGAGAACGATGACGACGTCATGGAAGAGGGACACCAATGTGGCGACGCCATATTTCCAAGAGGCCACCGGACGCGAAACTTTGCGGAATGCCCAAGCGATGTAAGCGCTGATCGCGATAAGCACGAGAATGATTGAGTATATTGCCTTACGCTGGAGCTCCTGTCCGATGGAAGGGCCGACAGCCTCAAAGCGCTGCTCCTCATAAGCAGAGGTCTGGTCCTTCGGATCGGCATCAAAGCCGTTCAAACGAAGCTGGATGGCTTCATGCACTTCTTGGCTGGTTTCCTGGAAGCGCAGGATAGTGCCATTATCCCCAACCGGTTGAACAGTAAGGCTCTTCAGGTTCAGGTCTTTGAGCTTTTCTTCAATTTCAGTAACAGACGGCCGATCCTGGTTAAACGTGACTTCCATTAAGCTGCCGCCGGTAAAATCAATGCCGAGCTTCAGCCCCCACATCGCGAGCATGATGATCGAAGCGACGACAAGGACCGTCGAGATGGAAAGCCAGAGCTTGCTTTTCGAGATTAGTTGGTACATACGGGTAGGTTAGGGGTTAGGCGTCATTATGCTTATAACCGATCAGCCAGCGATGCTTTTCAAACCAGCGCTCGCTGAAGAGACGGAGCAGCGTCCGGGTGATCGTAATGGCGCTGAACATCGAGAGGAGGACACCGAGCAACAGCGTGATAGCAAAACCCTTGATGACGCTCGTTGAAAATTGGATCAAGACGAAACAGACAAGGATCGTCGTGAAGTTCGAGTCGCGAATCGACGGCCAGGCGCGGCTGAAACCTTCTTGGATAGCCGTTGAAAGCGACTTGCCTAAGCGCAATTCTTCCTTCAAGCGTTCAAAGATAAGAATGTTCGCATCGACAGCCATGCCGACAGACAGGATAAAGCCGGCGATGCCTGAAAGCGTAAGCGTAACCGGCCAAAGCTTGAAGAGCGCCAAGGAAAGGATGCCATAAGCAGCCAAAGCGAGGACGGCCAACAAGCCGAGGAACCGATAATAGATGATCATGAACAACGCGACAAGGGCAAGGCCGATGAATCCGGCGAGCATGCTCATCGAAACCGACTGCTGTCCGAGCGAAGCGCCGACCGTCTGCTGGTTAACCAACGTAATCGGAACCGGCAGGGCACCGGCATTCAATCGTTTTGCCAGATCGCGTGATTCGGTGATTGTGAAATTACCCTGAATAACGGCTTTGCCGCCGCTGATTTTTTCATTGACATTCGGCGTGCTGATGGCGTATCCATCGAGGAAAATAGCCACGGGCTTGCCGATATTACGTTCGGTAATCTGCTCGAAAAGCTGGGCGCCCTGATCATCGAATTCAAGGCTTACTTGCGGGATATTAGTCTGAGAATCAAATTGTACCGTCGCCCGCTTAAGGTTGCGCCCGGTCAATTCGGTGTTCTTCCAATCAGACTGGGAGCCGATCAGATCTTCGGCTTTTTTCGTACGGACGAGTATATGAGACATCTTATATTCCGGGTTCTCATCTTTCTTATAAATCAGATGATAGCCGAATTTGGTTTCAACGACGAAGGAAACTGTTCCTTTCTGCATTGAGAAAGCGACATCTTCAAACGGCTTGGCCATGATGTCTCGCTTGAACCAGCCGAGGTCGCCACCCGATTCTTTCGCTCCGGGCTCAGTCGAATTATCCTTGGCTAGCTGGGCGAAATTAGCGGGGGTGGCTTTTGCTTTCAACTCCTTGGCCTTGGCATAGGCCTGATCCTTAGTAAGGCCGCTTTGGCAATTCTCGGCGCCTTGATAGCAGATAAGCAGATGAGAGGCGTTGACTTCGCGGATATTCTTTTCTTGCACCTTGATGATTTCATACCCATCTTTACCGAGAGTCAAGCTCTTGCTGACACCGCCGACAGTAATCGATTCGGCAATCTTTGCAAGCTCGGCGTTATCAAGCTTGGAAACCCAGCCGGTATCTCCGCCCTTATCCTTCGTAGCCGCATCCTCGCTGAACTGTTTGGCAAGGTCTTCGAACTTTTCACCGGCGTTCAAGCGTCCGATGATCGCCTCCGCGCGTTTCTTCGCATCCGCATTGGCGGTATCAAGCTGCTTTTTTTCTTCAGCCGTCATTGGACGCTTTTCGGTATTCTCTTCCTTGAATTCGAGCAGCGGAGTCTCGCCGATCTTCTTGATGGCCTCCTTGATATCCTTGATGCCGGCCAGTTCGACGATAATGCGGTATTTCCCATCTGAGGCGCGGTTTACCTGGACAAGCGGCTCAGAAACGCCGAAAACGTTGACGCGGCGTTCGATGACATCGCGGGCGCCTTCAACAGCCGTCGCTTGATCGCCGGCAGGAACGTTCGAAACATCCGCGTCGTATGTCAATTGCGAACCGCCAAGCAAGTCGAGGCCGAGGCGGTATGGCACTTCCTTCACCTTAGGCAGCGGCAGATGGTAGCTATCGACCGCGCGATTATACGAATCGCCGAACGTAATGAGGCTCGCGGCAATGACAAGCAAGAGAATGACAGCGAAGAACAACCAGGTCCGGCCTTTGCGCTGCGGCTTGAGGCGGGAAAAGAAAGTATCAGCCATACAAGAAATAAATAGTAAGTTGTTTGTCCATTGTACGCAAAATCCCCTTAAAAATCAAGGGGATAAAAAAGCAGGCCTTTGCCTGAAAAGCGACGATAAATGGATAGCTGCTCAAGGCAGATTAGAGCTAATATTAAAAGGAATCATCCCACCTTCCGGATGGCGGCGAGCAGATCGTCAATCTTGGCGTACACGTCTCCGAGACTTGAGTCATTGGTGATTATATAGTCTGATAAGGCAATAACATTATCCATTTCATGGCTTGCCGTATCATCTTTGCGCTCAAGCTCTTCTTGCTTCTTGAACATCTCGAAGGAGATATCATCGCCTACCCGATTGCGTTGACGGGCGCGTTCATAGCGAGCCTTGAGCGGCGCGTCAATGATCAGGAGCTTGAACGACGGGCCAAGGAAGCCTTTCAGATATGAAACTTCCGCCGTATTGCGCAAACCCGATATGACGCTGTCGCCCACAATCCGTTCCGAAGCGATATCAGCCGGATACGAATTTCCCCGCTTACGGCGCTGTTCGGTTGAAAAGCGGTTCATCTGCTCGCGGTCGAGCGGCAGCCCGAGCCGCGTCATTTCTTCGCGGAGGATATCCCCCGTCGAAATATGCGCAAAGCCCTTCTGCTGCAAATACGAAGCGACAGTATCTTTCCCGCTCGAAGGATGTCCGGTAACACCGAGGATCAACATATAGTGTAGGTTTATCTTAGCACGTTACGGGAAATCAGGTCGGGTATGATCTTATTGCGGATAATCGCCGAAATGAGCGGATTATCGATGTCCTTGGCTCCGATCCAATGGATCTGCTTGATTTCGGAGGAAGGGACGGGCGTACCGATCAGCCGGCCCTGATAGAGCACCATATGCACGGTCCGATCGGTATGGCCGGCGGCGATGTCTTCATAGTCGCCGATAAGCTCCAGGGAGTCGAGATCGATATCGCAGGACAGCTCTTCTTGGATCTCCCGTTGCAGGCATTCTTGATGGCTTGATTCCTCAAACTGTCCTCCGGGCATGATGTACTGGGCGGTGACGTTGTCAGGAGATTTCTGGCAGACTAAGATTTCCGTCGCGTCGTCGTTCAGGACAAGCAAGCCGATTTTTTCGTAGAAAGCCATATCATCCTCCGTCAATCAACGGTATATGTTCCAGATATGCTCGTACGAAATCTTTATGCGCGGGGAATATGGTTTCCGGAAGCTGGTTGAGACCGAACCATTCCCACCCGCTGCACCGATCGGGCTCGCGATTCTCAACTTCTCCGGTAAAGCTCGTAACGATAAAATTCACATGGAGATAATGGTTCGGCTCTTCTCCGTTCTCAGGCTGATTGACAATCCCGTAGAATTCGATTTCCTCAGCCTGAAGTCCTGTTTCCTCCAGCAATTCACGCCGTGCCGCGTCCTTCAATTTCTCGCCTTTCTCGACATGGCCGCCCGGGAATCCCCAGGTATCGTGGCCGGAAGTATTCAAACGATGGCCCAGCAAAACCTTGCCGTCCCTGATAACCAGCGTATTGACGCCGATAAACATGAAGGCGGTACGCATAGCCTTATTTAGTGGACATCAACCGCTGATGCTCCTCGGTCTTCAGCATGCCGCATTTCTTCCATTTCTTGCCACTGCCGCAGGGGCAGTGGTCGTTACGGCCGATCTCATTGCCTTCGGAATCCTTGGCTTTGCGATCCGAGATGACCTGCGTTGTCGTCGTAGCCTGTCCGTCATCGGTCATCGTCTTGGCCGGAGCGCTGATCGTGATATTGTTCAGGTTCGTTTCTGGCATGACGAACTCCTGCAAACCGCCGATCTTATAGATCGAATAGACGACTTCGCGTTCGATGATCGCGTTGAGTTCGTTGAACATCTGGAAGGCTTCTTTCTTGTATTCGACGAGCGGATCGCGCTGGCCGTAGCCGCGCAGGCCGATACCGCGGCGCATATAATCCATGGTCTCGAGATGCTCCATCCAATGCGTATCGATCGTGCGCAAGAGCACCGAGCGCTCGACGTCCTTCCAGGCGATCCCGGCTTCGGTCGCCAGCGTCGACATCCGGTCGTACGTCGACTGCGCGAGGCCGACGAGGCGTTCGATCAAAGCGGTGCGGATATGGACCTTGTCGAGCTTCGAATCGCCCGTCGCCAGATCCTGCAATTCAGTTTCGAAATTCTCTTCGACCGGGAAGATCGCCGAGATGCTCTGCTTGATTTCCTTGACGTCCCAGTCCTTCGAATAGTCGGCAACCGTATGGAAGGAAACGAGCTGTTCGATCTCATGCTCGATCATGTCCATGATGATCGAACGCAGGGTCTTCTCCCCTTCCGCCGTTTCTTCGCGTTCGGCAATCTCGAGGATTTCTCGGCGGCGGGAATAGATCGCGTGGCGGTGGCGGTTGATGACGTCGTCATATTCGACCAAGTGCTTGCGGATATCGAAGTTATTGCCTTCGACGCGCTTCTGGGCGGATTCGATCGAACGGGAAACGATCTTGTTCTCGACCGGAGTGTCTTCCGGCAGCTTGAGCGAGCGCATCAGGTTCTTCATCCGGTCGCCGCCGAAAATGCGCATCAAGTCGTCTTCCATCGAGACGTAGAATTGGCTCGAACCCGGATCGCCTTGGCGTCCGGCGCGGCCGCGCAGCTGGTTGTCGATACGGCGGGCTTCATGGCGTTCGGTACCGATGACATGCAAGCCGCCCAGAACGACGACCTTCTCATATTCGTCCTTATTGAACGGCGTGCCGCCGAGGATGATGTCGACGCCGCGACCGGCCATGTTCGTCGCGATCGTTACGGAACCGGCCTTACCGGCCTGAGAGATGATGCTGCCTTCTTTTTCGTGCTGTTTGGCGTTAAGGACCTGCGGCTTGATGCCTTCGCGTTCGAGATAGGCGGCCAGGAGCTCGTTTTTCTGGATCGAAATCGTACCGACGAGGACCGGCTGGCCTTTTTCATGGCGAGCCTTGATTTCGGCGACAACCGCTTTTATCTTGCCTTCTTCGGTTGAATAGATGAGGTCGTTGAGATCCTGGCGCTTGACCGGACGATGCGTCGGCACGGCCACGGTTTCGAGGTTATAAATCTTGAAGAATTCCTCGGCTTCAGTCAGGGCCGTACCGGTCATGCCGGCCAGTTTCTTATACATGCGGAAATAATTCTGGAACGTGACCGTGGCGAGGGTGCGGCTTTCGCGCTGGATCTTGACGCCTTCCTTGGCTTCGATCGCCTGGTGCAGGCCTTCGGAGTAGCGTCGTCCGAACATCATGCGGCCGGTGAATTCATCGACGATGATGACTTCCCCGTCACGAACGACGTAATCGCGGTCGCGCTTGAACAAGACGCGGGCTTTCAGGGCCTGTTCGAGATGATGGACTTCCTTGACGCCGCCGACGGCATAGATATTCTCGATCCCGAGCCATTGTTCCATTTTTGCCAAACCGGCTTCGGTCAGGGTCGAGACGCGCATCTTTTCATCGATATTGTAATCCTCATCTTCAACCAAGCGCTCGACAAGTTCAGCGAATTTATAATAACGGTCGGTCGATTCCTCGGCGGGAGCGCTGATGATGAGAGGCGTGCGCGCTTCATCGATAAGGATCGAGTCGACTTCGTCGACGATAGCGAAATTCAACGTCCGCTGGACGCATTCGACCGAACGGGAAACCATGTTATCGCGCAGGTAATCGAAACCAAATTCATTATTGGTTCCGTACAGGATATCAGCGGCGTACGCTTCTTTGCGGGCTACCGGCCGGAAGTGGGTCAAGCGCTCGTCGTACTGCGTGTCGTCGACATATTCAGGATCATAGATAAGAGCCTGGTCATGGACGATGACGCCCGTCGACAAACCGAGAGCGTGATATACCGAGGCCATCCAACCGGCGCCGACACGAGACAGATAATCATTGACTGTAATGAGGTGGACGCCGCGGCCTGTCAAGGCGTTGAGGTATAATGGCAACGTCGCTACCAATGTCTTGCCTTCACCGGTCTTCATTTCCGCGATTTCCCCGCGATGCAGGATGATGCCGCCGATGAGCTGAACATCGTAGTGTCTCTGGCCGGTAACGCGTTTCGAAGCTTCGCGGACAGCCGCAAAGGCCTCAGGGAGCAGGTCGATCAGGATTTCAGCCTCTTCTTCCGGCGTCTTGCTTTGGACAAGCTTGCCCTCCGCGTCCGCAGTAACTCCGAGCCGTTCTCGGAAAGAAACGGTCAATTCCCGCAATTCGCTGTCGCTCAGGGCGCCGAAGCGCTCCTCATGGCTATTGATAGCAGCAATCAGGGGGGCATATGAACGGATAACCCGTTCATTCGGATCACCGAATAATGTTTTCAGGAAACTCATAGATATTAGTTGATAGCTGAACGCGCCTGATTCCAGGTGCCTTCAACCCTCATCTCTATCGGTTTAGCTATCTAATACTAACGGAAATAGCTCAATAAATCAACCGTACAGAGAAAGGCGCGTTACGCGCCTTTCTGGGATTCTCGACGGCGGGCAAGCCGTTTCTCCTTATATTTATTGATAACGTCGGCAAGATGATCCTTTACCTTATCGATTGCCCGATAAAGGTCATCTTCGGTCCGTTCAACCCGCAGCAATTCCTGGGCCAGCTGGAGATTGACTTCGGCGCGGAAGATGTTGCCTTTATGGTGATGGTTGGTCGTAAGCTCAAGCTCAATATCACATTGGATGACATCCTGGCTGCCGAGATACTTT
Source organism: uncultured Gammaproteobacteria bacterium (assembly GCA_964438845.1). Classification (GTDB taxonomy): domain Bacteria; phylum Patescibacteriota; class Patescibacteriia; order Patescibacteriales; family Patescibacteriaceae; genus Patescibacterium. Next base: position 6,784 of record CAYTLN010000010.1, on the reverse strand, counting down.
TCGACCATAGACATTTTCTGTTCGACGTAGTCACGGATCGCCGGAGTCAGTTCGAGGTTGGTTGATTTGATATCGAGCTTCATAAAGCTAAAAATAATTGATTAGAATAAGCGCACGATGTCCTTGAACGTTACGATCGCGATCAAAGCGATCAGAAGGGCGAAACCGATGTTATGGACGATAGCTTCCGTCTTCTGCCTGACCGGACGGCCCTTTATCTTCTCGATGATGAGGAAGAGGATGCGTCCGCCGTCAAGCGCCGGAAAAGGCAGGAAGTTGATAACCGCGAGATTAAGCGATAACAGAGCGGCGAATTGGACCAAGTAACCGAAACCGAGTTCAGCCATCTGTCCTGTGAGAGCGGCGATGCCGACAGGACCCGCGATATCCGCGCTAACGCCCGCACCCGTCACAAGCCGTCCTACAAGGTCGATAAAACCCAGGATGATCGCCCAGATCATGAAGACGGTAGTCTTTGCGCCTTCAACAATCGCAAGGTACCAGGGATAACGGACGCTTGCAGTTTCCGCAATTGAAATCCCGATGCCTCCCTTGCCGCTTTCCGGCAAGACCATCGGCGTTATCGGTTTCGCTATTTCTTCATCGCCCCGAGCAAGCATGTACTGCAGCCGCGTTCCGGCCTTATCGGCGACATAGTCTTGGATCTGGCTGTACGCAGTAAATGTCTTACCGTCGATCGAGACGATCTCATCGCCCGGACGAACCCCTGCTTCCTGCGCCGGAGATTCAGACATCACCTGCAGCACCTGGATACGGCGATCGCCGATGATCGCTCCTTGCGGAAGATTAGCTTCATCGATCGCTTGCGACGAACCGAAGCCGAGGATAGCGGAAATCAACACGAAAGCGAGCAGGACGTTCATTATGACGCCGGCGGAAAGGATGATGGCTCTCTGCCAGATAGGCTTGCCGGCAAAGCTTTCCGTATCAGCCGTGTCGTCTCCATTTTCCCCTTTGATCTTGACGAAACCTCCGACCGGTATCCAATTAAGCGAATAGACGGTATCAGCGGCGTCCGTGACCTCGGCGCTCCCCCAGACGCGTTTGCGGGAACCGTCTTTCGCCCGGTACCAGCCGAATAAGCGCGGCGGAAAGCCGATGCCGAACTCTTCAGCCTTGGCTCCGAAGCGGCGCGCCGTCAAGAAATGTCCGAGCTCATGGACAAAGACGAGTACGGAAAGAATAAGTATGAAAGAGATGATTGTCAGCAGCATGGGTATTATTGGTAGGTTAGATAGTCATGATTTCCTTTTCCTTATGGTCGCGGATCGATTTGACACTTTCATTCTCCGCTTCGATCGCTTCATCAAGCTCCTTCAGATACCTGAACTTATCATCCTCCGACATTTCCTTGTCATCAAAAGCCTGCTCGATGGACTGCTTTATCTCGTCCCGAATCTGGCGCAGAGCGATGCGCGTTTCTTCCATCCGCGTGTTGAGCTTCTTTACGAGCTCCTTACGGTTCTCTTCAGTCAATGACGGAACGGTCAAGCGCACCTTATCCCCTTCATTGACGACGCCGACTCCGAGGTCTGCGGCAACGATCGCTTTCTCAATTTCTTTCAGCACGCCTTTATCCCACGGAGTAATAACGATGCTCTTGCCGTCTGAAACTGCGATGTTGCCGACGCCGTTCAACGGCATCGTCGAACCATAAGCTTCGACCTGAATGCCGTCGAGCATCGACGGGTTAGCTCGTCCGGTTCGCAGCGAACCGATCTCTTTCTGAAAAAAATCTACAGCCTGCTTGAATTTCGGCTTAGCTGAATCTACGTATTGGTTCATATAGGCAATTAATTAACTTGCTTAACGCCGAGATACAACGTGCCGGCATGATCAGGATCTTCGCGCAAGAGCCAGCCGACACGCGTCGACGGCAGCTTGCGAGTCGCCCAGTTCTCACCATTATCAGACGTCCCGTAAAACGTCGTAGTGGTCACGTAAAAAATTTCATTGGCGTTATGTTCGCTGGCGAACACCGAGGTGATAACGGCTTCTTTTTCCGGCGTGATGAGCTTCATCGAAGCCCAGCTGTCGCCGTTATCAGTCGAGCGGATCAACCCGTAGTCATTGGCAAGGATAACCAGGCCAGGATTGCTCTTCGATGCGTACAGATCCCGGAACTTGGTGCTGTCTGAAAATTCCTGAAGACGATCGGCCAAGCTTTCCCAATTCTCTCCCTTGTCGCGTGAGCGGAACAAGCCTTTATTGGCTGTCGCCGCAAAGACTACGCGGCTGTCAGACGGATTGACAGCGACCTCCTTGACCGGATTTTCCAGGCGAGCGACCGTCCGCCAGCTAACGGCAGCATCCGAAGACAAAATGACATCACCTCGTGACGTGCCGATATAGACATACTGGCTATCATAGTGATCGATCGCAACTGTCATGATAGAAACCTCGGTTTCATTATCGTAATATACCTGCTCCCATGTCCGATTGCAATCCTCGCTCTTCACGAGGCGATTGCCGACAGCGGCATAGAGCGTGCATTTATCTTTAGGATCGACAGCCATAGCGGCGATCGTCATGCCCTGAAGCTGCTTAACCGGCTGCCAGCTTTCAGCGCCGTCGTAACTATAGAACAAGCCATTTTCGAGACCGCCGTAGTAAATCGCGCTTGAATCGCTCGGATCGATTTCCAAAACGCTCGCATTAAGGCCCGCAAGCGTGTTCGGTTTGCCGGAGGTCGTCGGGATGAGCGACAACTGTTGCCAATTCTGCCCTTTAGTCGTCGATTTGAAAACGCCCCCATCGGCTCCACCGTTGTTTGAATTGCCGATGTTGATCGTGCAGCCGGAGAGCACGATTGCCGCGAAGACGAGGCTTAGTAATGCAAGACGTTTCATATGGTACTACTTACGTAAATAATATTTATTACAAAGCGAGCAAGGCCTGCTCAAGAGCCATCTTAGGACTAACATTCGAATCGACATACTCGATGCCGCGGCCGAATATGGCGTCGAGCGACCTGGCTTCCGACAAGCTGATCCGCCGAGCGGCATCCTTGATATCTTGCTCAAGAAAGGCATGGCGGACAAGGTCGGGCTGGTTGAGATGAGCGAGCATGATGTCGCGGACGACGAGCCGCCAGCTCGAAAAGATTTCCGTCGCGGTATCGGCCGCTTCCGGTCCCTTAGCGCTTCCAAGCAAGGAGGAAACTGCGGACCAGCGTTCAGACAAGCGCTGGAGCGGGGCTGCGAGCAAAAGCCGGGCCGGAGCAAGCCAACGTTCAAGGGCTTCTTTATCCGTTGCAAGCGTAAGCGCAAGATTAGGGCGTCCGCCGGCCAAACGAGCTAGGTTCTTCGCGAGCGGTCGGGAAACCTTATGTTGTGAAATAAGCCAGTCATATATCTCATCAGTCGGCACCGGCCGGAAGGAAACGATCTGGCTACGGGAAATTACGGTCGCGGGCAACCGTTCGATAGAGGCTGCGAGCAAGAATACCATCAACTGGCCACGGCCGTCTTCAAGAGTTTTCAAAAGCGCGTTCGCCGCTTCAGTACTTAAGCCGTCAGCGCCTTCGATGATGCCGATCCGGTATTTGCCGGCAAACGAACTCAGTCCAAGCCGGCTGATGAATTCTCGGGTCAGGGAGATCCCGATTTCATGCTTCCCTTCCTGGCGGCGCAATCGTACCACGTCTGACATCAGAGCGGCGTCGGAATATTCTTCGCTGCCGCAGAGACGCTTCAGGAAGCATTCGAGCGCGTCAGTCTTGCCGACCAAGCGCGGACCGCTGAAGATATAGCTGCCGCCGAGCCGTCCCGGATGGGCCCGCTCGAATTCAAGCAGATTCTCGAGAAAATCAACGGCGTGGTGTTGCCCGACTACGGGCCATTCGGTTGCTGGCATGTACTTATCCTATCAAAAAAAGGCCATAAAGACAAGAAAAAATAGCCCGGTCCGTAAGGAAAGCAAGGCTATTTAAATAATTCTGTCCAGGTCTTCCTGGCTCTTTTATGCCAATCGGAAAACCAGAGACGGGCTCGCGGATTGAACGTGATATATTTGTTGATCACGATACTGATCCAGCCTAATGATGTGGCGCTAATTATCTGCGAAGTTTCATTTGAAAACCCCCATGATGTAATTTGCGACATTGCATAAGCGTTGAGCGTACCTCCGACTATGGCGGCTATGGAATACCAGCACAATTCCTTGATCAACTCTCTGCCCATATCGAGTATTTGGAAAATAACGACTTTAAGCAGGACAAAGCTGACTAAGAACGAGAAAGCGTATGCAATCGAAACCGACCACCCCAGTGAAACGCCGAGTGCGATCATTATCTTCATCGAACCGAGCTGGATAATAAACATTACCAACAGATTGCTCGCAATGGTAGATATGACATCATGACGGCGGATAAACTCCCGCACTGCCAGCTCTTCACGCCAAACCGATCCTATATCGCCGAAGAATAATCTCCAGTGCCTTTTTAAAAAGAACCACCAAAAGAAGACCTTAGTCTTCCAAAAGCTTCTTTTATTTTTCAACTCTCACCTTTCCTGTTTGATTGCCTAGATTACATCATGAAATATAAAAAAAGTCAAGGCTACTGGACGTCTATGATCATATACGAAAAGGAAACGCCACGAGCGGCAACGACGATCCTATCCCCTGCCCGCTTGCCCATGAGAGCGGAGCCTAAGGGCGAGGTATAGGAAATGACTCCTTTGACAGGATCAGTCTCTGACGATCCCAAAATCTCATATGTCTTCCGTTTTCCGTTGACCTCCACGGTGACACGGCTTCCGATATCGACATCACCGTTTTTCTTCGGGACGATAACCTCGACCCGTTTCAAATATTCTTCCAACTCATGGATGCGGTCGTTAATGCCGCGCAACCGTCCTTTCGCTATCTGATAGGCGGCATTTTCGGAAAAATCACCCCCCTCTGCCAGGGTGGCGACTTCTTTCATGACGCGCAGCCGCGTCGTCTTCTTGAGACGATCAAGCTGGGCGGTAAGTTCGTCATGCTTTTCCCGCGTGATGTGCGGATCAAGGGGCAGGCCTTTGAAATCTCCGCGTCTGGTTGGTATTCTCATGATTTCATCATAACACAAAATGAGCGACCAACGTCGCTCATTTATCTAGTGCACGGGCGGTAGGAATCGAACCCACGCTAGAGGTTTTGGAGACCCCTGTACTACCATTATACTACGCCCGCAAAAAAGAGCGCGTACGCCCTTTATTTGGTCTCGCGATGGAGAGTATGCTTGCGTGCCTTCTTCGAAAACATCATAAGTTCAAGGCGGCCCTTCAAGGTCTTCTTGTTCTTATGCGTCCGCCGGATCTCGCCGGTTTCAGTGCACTGCATCTTGATCATGTTATCCTGTGACATAGATGTAATTTCAAATTCTAAAGTTCAAATTTCAAAACAAGGTATAAAATTATAAAAATGGAGAAACGTTTTATAATTTAGAATTTGAAATTTGAAATTAAACTCGTGGGCCGGGAAGGATTCGAACCTTCGAAGGCGAATGCCAACAGATTTACAGTCTGCCCCGTTTGACCGCTTCGGTACCGACCCGGGTGGATTAACGATAGTATGTAACGTAAGAGCGCGCCGTATAACTAAAAAACGGCTTTTCGCCTGCTCGGATTATACCATGATACATCCGATTTAGCAAGACCCTAATAGCCGAAACCCTTAGGACGCTTCGTATACCAAGCGGCAAGGGCCCTGATGCTATCCGAGAGGCTCTTTTCGGCCTGCCATCCCAAGAGACGCTTGGCCTTCTCCGCGTCGGCGTAAATGGCTCCAAATTCGCCTCGGCGGGGCTTTGACTGGTTCTTCTCGATCAAGGCGCCGAGAACCTGCTCGACCTGGCTGACAATCTCGCGTACTGATGTTCCCTTGCCGGTACCGAGATTGAAGAGCTCCACGCCTTCCGCAGTACCTAAGTATGAGAGAGCGGCAAGATGAGCGGAGGCGATATCCCGAACATCGATATAATCTCGGATCGGCGTCCCGTCGGGAGTATTTACTTTCGGACAGGTATAGGCAAACGCATCAAGGCCGAGGGCGCCGCGGACGCAATTCTGAACGAGCAGGTTCGACGGTTTCTTGCTGTCGCCCAGAGTTGAGTCGTCCGACGCTCCGCAGACGTTGAAATAGCGGAAGATCACCGCTTTGATTCCGGACGAATGGGCATACTGCCTGATCGCTTGTTCCGCGAGAAGCTTTGACTCGGCATAGGGATTGGCCGGATTTACAGGGCTGTCCTCAGTTACCGGCAGCTTTCCCGCTTCTCCATAAATCGCGCAGGTAGAGGAAAAGATCAGCTTTTCGATATTCGCGTGCTTCATCGCCTCGAGCAGCGACAACGTCCCCATGACATTCTGGTCGTAATACTTCATCGGGTCTTCGACCGACTCGTTCGGGTCGCAGGCAGCCGCGAAATGCATTACCGCTTCGATCGTGTAATCGGAAAAAACCGATTTCAAGAAGGCCGTGTCCCGGATGTCACCTTCGAAAAATATCAGGTCGCCGAAGCGGTTGAGTTCTTCGAGGGCCTGCCGCCAGCCATGTGAAAGGTCGTCGATCGCGATGACGCGATGTCCGCGTTCAAGCATCAGCTTCGTTGCATGGCTTCCGATATATCCGGCGGCACCGGTAATGACGATTGTGGGCATATCTCTATAAAAACGCTAAAAGAGTTAGCGAGTAACTCTTAAAATGAGCCGTTGACCGGGATTGAACCGGTGACCTTCTCCTTACCATGGAGATGCTCTACCAGCTGAGCTACAACGGC
>CAYTLN010000009.1:0-33636 GCA_964438845.1 uncultured Gammaproteobacteria bacterium | reverse complement strand
CTAAGTAGTAGTATAATATACTATTACCGTTTTCGGCCGGATCATTGAAAAAACAGCGGATTATGTTAGGAATTGAGGCATTCTCTACAAGAGGCCGCCTGAATTACTAACATAATTTATAAATTGCTCCATCAAGAAGGAAAAAAAATAATGAAAACAGTTATTGCTGTTATTGCACTAGTTTTCTTTGCTTCATCAGTAACATTTTCACAGTCTGTGCCGGCTCCGAAACTACTGGTTAAGTCCGAGTCTTCACTGAAGTTTGATCCGAAGATGAACGGCTTTGAAAGCAACCGCCTGATCGTTAAGACTGGTTTGTTCAGCCTTAAATATGATTATATGGTTGACCGCAACGGAAAGACATCGAAAGATGTCGGATCTATTACCGTGCCGGTGAAGCTTTCTTCGAAGCTTACGCTGCTAAATACCCTTATCAAGGTCGGTGATCCGATCAAGACATCAGAGTATTTCGTAGACGAGTACCTGATGTACGCTCCGGACAGCACGACCTTACTCATCCTTGACCTCGGTCAGGGAATGATGAAAGGAAATGGGCCTAGATCATATATGATACTCAGAGCTGAAACAAAGAGCTTTACCGCTCAGTATGCGTTCCTAACAAAGCGCAACTATAGTTCAGCCGAAGATATCTTCTTCCTGAATTATTTCGAAGCCGCGTACCATCCTGAAAAATTCTTTATAGGGATCGGCAACGGTGAGAATCTCACTTGGCTGTTCCTTGGAACAAGAAACATTCAGGAATGGGGATCACTTGTGTTCGGTAATTACAATGATCTCAACGGTAATTACTGGATACGGGGACAGGTTGCAGGATTCGGAAACGTTAACCAGAGCTATTTCAACATAGCTAACTACCGCTTTGGTTTGGACATCTTCACGATGCCCCCGTTCCACTACGTTCATTTGGGCCCGACCTCAACCAGAGGAAACTGGGCGATGAAAGTGGACACGCGAAAAACCGGATCCATAAAGCTGAGTGAATTGCTTATCACAAAGCAGTTCGGTGCATTCGGACAGGTCGGCCTCGGCGGACAGCTTGAAAAAAATCCTTCCGGAAGTAAGACCGGAATGGTGATCGAATATTACAACTCGATCGCCTATAAAAACCTTACAGCGTCAGTGGAGCTTAAGTACGTTTCACTGACAAAAGCTTTTACGAGCTATATCACCCTAGGACAAAGCTTCTAGGGAAATCGATACGATGAATATGGACGGGTAATTCTTTAAAAAGGATTGCCCGTTTTTTGCATATTGGGGGCTTCCTCTCGGATCGTCGATGATGTAAAACTACCGGTTTTTTGCTATACTTAAGGTATTATTAATTTTCTTAATCATATGTCAGAAGGCAAGAACTTCCCGGTGAGCCTGACGATGCCGCACCCGGATCGTCCGTCGCGTTTGCTTGCGTTGGCGACTCTCCTCGTCATCATCAAGCCGATCATGCTGATCCCGCACATCATCATTTTATATATTCTCAGCGCCTGTGCGACGCTGGCCGGCATCTTCGCCCAGATCGCGGTGCTCTTCAGCGGCAAATATCCGCGCGGTATGTTCGCCCTCGTCAAAGTGACGATGCAGTGGCAGCTGCGCATGAATTCGTACTTCTACGGCTTGACTGACGAATATCCGCCATTCGAGCTCGATGTCGAAGACAAGAAAGCCGCTTGGAATACGCTGTGGTGGATGGTCGGCGTCATCGCCGTAGTCTTCATCCTCGTCATGGTCTTCATGAGCTCGTTTAACTTCAGCGAGGGCGGCGGGAACATGATGTATGAGACAGCAAGCTAAGGTCAAGGAGTTCATCCGAGCCCGCGACTGGGAACAGTATCACCTGCCTAAAGAGCTATTGCTCGGGATCGTCGAGGAGATCGGCGAATTCCGGAACATCGTCAAATGGGAGCAGGATCTCGAGAAAGTGAAAGAGAAGATCAAGGCGAATTTCGATGATGTCGAAGATTTTTTCGGCGATGTCATGTTCGAACTCTGTTCACTCGCCAATTATTGCGGCGTCGATATCGATACCGCGTTAGATAAAGTCCTTGAACGGCATGAAGCTCGTTATCCGGCGGCCGCTGTGAAGGGAGCCCATACTAATGAATAATATGAGTACGCCAAATAATCAGAAACGTGTTTCATATATCATCGCTGCCGTCTGCCTAGTCGCCGGCGTGGCGATCGGCATCTGGCGTCCGTGGCAGGAACATTCGCCAGGCTCTTCCCGATCAGGTGAAAAGCCCTGCGAATATTCTCATATCAATCCATTGCGTTGCGGCGATGATGCGCCGGCTCAGGTCGAATACTCGGTTTTCAAGCAACGGTTAGTCAAGGAATTAGCCGGACTTAAGCAAAAGGGAGCGCTTTCCGAAGCGGCGGTGTATTTCCGCGATTTGAACAACGGTCCGACGTTCTATTTCAATGAACAGGCCGAGTTTGCCCCGATGAGCTTATTGAAGCTGCCGGTCATGGTAGCGGTATACAAATATGCCGAGAGTAATCCGAAGCTTTTGGAAGAAAAGCGCCGCACTCCCGTGTTCGGACAGAATAGCCAGGTGATGGAGGACGGGAAGACGCTTGAGCCGGATCGTGAATATACGATCGATGAGATGATCCGGTATATGATCGTGTACTCGGATAATCGCTCGATCGACATGCTGACGGCATGGCTCGATGAAAAGGGAGCTAACCATGAGATCATCCGGCGGACGCTGAGCGACCTCGGTATGGTTGGCTATGAGGCAGACTTGGCGAGCTCCGCGATTACCGTTAAGCAGTACGCTTCTATTTTCCGTATTCTTTACAACGCATCATATCTTAATGCTGAAATGTCCGAGAAAGCATTGTCCGTTCTAGAACAGAGCGAATTCAAAGATGGTTTGACGAAGCATCTCGGATCTGAGGTGAAAGTCGCACATAAGTTCGGCATCCGCGCGTTCGTGGAAGGCGAACAGCAACTGCACGACTGCGGCATCGTCTACCATGAATCAATGCCGTACATGATGTGTATCATGACCCGCGGCAAGGATTATAAGCAGTTGTCGGACTACATTGCCGATACGTCGAAAGAGATATACGACGAAGTCGATCGCCGTTCCCGATAGCGTACGAAGACTCGATGAAGAAACCGTTTAAGAAAACAGCAAAGCCGCTCTATGAGCGGACTCCCGTCCATTTCGCCACTGTGGCGATGATGGGCGTTTTGGCTGCGATCCTCGTTCTCTTGTACGGCATTTATCACCAGTACCCGGAGACGGTCGCCGCTCGCAATGCTGTCGCCTTACGTGAGGGTCTGGCCCTAGAATTAGCTTATCTGTCCGGCCAAGGAAACGAAGTCGCCCGGTTGCCTGAAGTAATCGAGGCGATTCGTACTGAGAATACCGATGCTTTGAATACGATCTTGCCGCGTGAACGAGACGCTCGCGGCATCGGTTTGCTAGGCGCGGCAAACCGCGATGGGATCATTATTTCCCGGACGCGCAGTACGCGGGTTATCGGAGACAATGCGTTCCAGAATGGACCGGTCGGACGGGCATTGGTCCAGCGCAGGAATGAGGTGGCGTCCGTCGAACAGAGTACGATCGACCCGCGCCAGATTCTTCTCAATACCGGGCGGTTCGTCTATGCGGACGGAGCGCAGGTCGGCGCCCTATTCGTGAATCGCCTTGCCGATGATGAATTTGCCCGATATGTTGCCAAAGAATATTTAGCCGGGAGCGAACTTATTTTTTACACGAATGAGTACGGCATATATGGATCAAGCTTCACCCACCCGGGAGATATGGAAGTGATCCGTAGCTATGTCATGCCGGACTCAGATATCATCAATAATCCGAAAGGCGAAGGTTTTCTCCGCTTAAGCAACGGACACCTCTATCTGGTTAAGAATTATATCTTCCCCGGCCTCGAATCTTCGCCCGGAGGCGTCGTTGTTTTTACCGAGTTGCCGGATATCCTTGCCGTAGCCGGCCTCGGTTGCTTCTTGCCGCCGCTTGCCTTCATGTTTATCCTTTTCGTCGTTCGTCGCCGGCGCGGGAAAAAGGACGGCATTATCTGTTCCCCGACGCTGGCATTTTTCCTCATCCCCTACGTCCTCGTGTACACTATTTTCGTCCTGGCTCTTTACAACCATTTCCCGCAGGTGAAGAGCCGTGTCTATCCGCTGTATAATTCGGTGCTTCGTCTCTTGCCGGATGGCGGCGTATTCGACCCTCGCTTCAGCCAGCGCATTACGGCGGTGATAGATTCCGGAGGCGAGGCAATCAACGCCATCAAGGTATCCCTCGCCTATAATCCCGCAGAATTGGTTTTCGAATCTTTCGATACCGAGCGTTCGATCTGCGAGTATATCATAACGGCAGATCATGATCCCATTTCGGGCAGCTTGGATTTCGAATGCATTATTCCGGATCCGGGATTCGCCGGCGACAGTGCCGTCGTCCTCGACGCGTATTTCACGCCGGTGCCGGGAGCGAGTTCCGCCTCCGTCGTATTCCGAGATGACAGCCAGATATTGGCGAATGACGGTTTGGCGACCGATGTGCTGCGCATGGCGGCCGGGACATCGATCCGTTTCGAGAAGGATATCTTGTCGCCGGATGCGGCCCGACTCGGCGTTTTCGCTTCTTCGCACCCTAATCCCGCCCACTGGTATCCGAGCCGCGACGTCCTGCTCTCCTGGCTGCCCTCGCTGCCCGGTACGGTATTGCCTGACGAGCATGCGCATACCGCGGGACCGTTCGGCGCCCCGCCGATATCCAAATCAGCCGATTCTGACGGCGTGCATACGTTTACGGTCGAAGCGCCGAATAGCCTCGGTAAGCTCGTGCGCGGCAGTGTGACAGTCCGGATCGATACGCAACCGCCGGAAGAGCTCGAGTTGCTCGCGAGCGAGACGACGGTCAAACCGGGAGGGCTTGTCCGCTTTACGGCTACCGGCAGCGATTCATTGAGCGGACTGCAGCGGACGTTCTACCTCAAGATCAACGATGAGATTTTTTTCCCGATCGGAAAAGAAATCTATATCCCCTTCCCTGAGTCCGGCGTGTATACGGTGACCCTGCGTGCCTATGACCAGGCGGGCAATTTCCGCGATGTGAGCCGGAAGATCCAGGTCGGCTATTATCAATAATCATATGAAACCAAAACATGCGGTGCTCTTGATCGGCTGTGTCGTCTTCGCCGAATTGGCTGGAGCGATCGGTTCGCTCGCCAATATTTATTCTTTGGAAACATGGTACGCCGCGCTCGATAAGCCGGGCCTCAATCCGCCGAGCTGGGTCTTCGGGCCGGTCTGGACGTTCCTCTTCCTGCTTATGGGCATCAGCCTGTATCTCGTCTTGCGCCATCGCCGCCGATTCCTCATGGAACGGCCGGACTTCAAGCCGGCGATGGCCGCTTTCGCCGCCCAATGGTTCCTCAACGTCCTCTGGTCATTCGTTTTCTTTTACTTGCGCCAACCGTTGTGGGCGTTTGTCGAGATCCTCCTGCTCACCATCGCGATCATCGTGACGATCAAGGCTTTCTATCGGCTTAACCGGACGGCCGCGTATTTGCTGCTGCCGTATCTCGCCTGGGTCTGCTTCGCCGCCTGGCTCAATTTTTCGATCTGGCAGCTCAATTAATAACTTCTTTGCACATACAATCCCTCGTTTATGCGGGGGATTTTTTTATACTTTATGAAAAAGGAATATTGTTTCTATGTATATATCATCATGAGTATATCTGGTGCTATGTATGTTGGATTCACAAATAATCTCTTTCGCAGAATTCAGGAACATCGGAATAAACAAGCTGAAGGTTTTACCAAACGGTATATGTGTACTCGGCTCGTCTACTATGAACGCTATGAATATGTATGGTCGGCTTTGGCTCGGGAAAAGGAGATAAAGAGATGGCGTCGCGAAAAGAAAGAAGCATTAATAGATTCGTTGAATCCTGCGCGGCGAGACCTATTTACTGACCTATACTTAAGAGATTGAAAGAAAGTTCTAAGAGTTACAGATTTCTCTCCCGACTCCGTCGGGTTCGAAATGACAATATCTAATCTTTTGTCATTTCGACGCTGGCGCGTAGCGCCAAGGAGAAATCTGTAGCCAGTAATCATATCACTTCCCATCCAGGGGCATGCCCTCTCTAAACCTTGAGCTATCCCCGATAATGAAATATACTGAAGGTTCCGTTGTACTACAAAGACAGTATGCATCCGACCGATGAAGCGATCGCGGCCGCCGTGCAGGAAGGCGAAACCCATGCCTTCGGTGCGCTGGTGGAGCGGTATGAACCTAAAATTTCCCGCTACGGCAGAAAATTCCTCTCCAACCCGGACGACATCGCCGATCTCGTCCAGGGCGTTTTTATTAAAGCGTATGTCAATATACGCAGCTTCGATCCGTCGCGCCGCTTTTCGCCCTGGATTTACCGTATCGCCCATAACGAATTCGTAAACGCCTTGAAGAAAAAGAGCCGCGAGCCGCTTCTCTTTTTCGATACTGACGCCTTCTTCCCCCATCCGGTTACGCCGGAACGAGCCGATAAGGAATTGCTCGATGCGGAAATAAAAGAAATCGTCGCCGCTTCCCTTGAGAAACTGCCGGCGAAGTATCGAGAAGTCATCGTTCTTTATTTCTTCGAAGAGCTTTCGTATGCAGATATGGCGGATATCCTCCACTTGCCGTTATCGACCGTCGGCGTCCGCTTGAAACGCGCCAAAGAAGCGCTGCGGAAAGTCTGCCCCCACTACATCTAACATATGAACGAGACAACCTCCGACAACTCAATAAAAGAAGCAGTGCTCGAGACGATCGAAGCCGGCCGTGCGCAGCCGAAGCCGAAATGGCATTTCACGCTCCAGGCGGCTCTCGGGGCCGTCGTGCTGGCGCTTGCCGCCGCCGCGCTTTTGTATCTTGCCAGCTTCATCTTCTTCGCCCTTGAAGAGACGAATGTCATGCTCGCTCCGGAATTCGGCTGGCGGGGCTTCGGCGTCTTCTTCTCTTCCCTGCCATGGCTTCTGATCGTCATCAGTCTCGTTCTTGTCTTCATTGTCGAAGGGCTGATCCGCCGTTACACGCTCGGATATCGCCGTCCGTTGCTGTATACCGCGATCGCGATCGTCTTGTTGGCCGTCGGCGGCAGCCTCGTCATCGCTCGGATCCATCTTCATGAACGGATTTCGGAAGTTTCGGAACATACGGGCATGCCGATGGCCGGCTTGTATCGAAGCTACGCTCATCGTCCCATCGACAATCTATATTCCGGCATCATAACCGACCTGAGCCGCGACGGGTTCTTCATGCGTTCCGGCTTCGGCGAACTACTGGGTGTTATCGTGACCCGTGAAACCGTCTTTCCGTTCGGAGCCGATATGGCTCCCGATGATGCCGTCCTCGTTATCGGACAGCGCCGGGCGGATACGATCAAGGCAGACGGCGTTCGTTGCCTTAACGCTCGTTCGCGCCATCCGGACCGTGTTCCTCCCGAGTGGGATGGGATGAAATAAAATCTTTCGAGAGCTGTAGTATGTAATGGAACGTGACAGACGGAATCGCGTTTCGAACCTATCGCCTGGGGCATCGCTTCGTGCCAGGCGAGGCCGCTCGAGCCCGATCCGTCAGCACGGTGCCGCCGAATCCGGCGCGGGAATGCGTAAGCGCCTTCGCGAAGGTCCTTACGGTCGGATTCACTAATATTGGGGCGAGTATGGAGAGAGGCTCGCCGCTTCAAGAAGCCCGGCCGCCAGTTGGCGGACCGGGCTTTTTGTCTCCTAGTGCCCGTGCTACAATAGGCACAGACGGGCCGCTGGGTCCGAAAATATCTCTTTGTATGAATACTAAGAATACGTGGTGGATTATCGGCGCGTTGGTGGTCGTATTGGCCGTCGGCTATCTGATGATGAACCGCCAGCAATCGCCGTCGACCGTCGCGGGCGACGCTCAGGTTGCCGAGTCGAAGACCCCGCAATCGCTCAAGGATTTGATGACGTCCGGCCGGCCGATGAAGTGCGAATTCAAGGACGACGCTTCTGAAATGAAAACTGCTGGGACCGTATACGTATCAGGCAAGAAGGTCCGTGTTGATTTTGCCGTGACCGAGAAAGAGAAAGTGACTAACAGCCATATGATCGTTGATGATACGACGGCCTATACCTGGATGGAAGGCCAGAAGGAAGGCTATAAGCTTTCGATTTCCGAGGAAGACAAGGCAAAGGCTGAAAACCAGACGGTCGATCCTGATAAGAAAATGGATTACGCGTGTGAAAAATGGTCGGGAGACCAATCATCATTCGCCGTCCCCGCGGATATCAAGTTCCAAGACCTGAACGCGATGATGCCGTCGGTTAATGCGCAGGGAAACGGTTCCGGGGCTCTCGATGTCAAGGCGCTCCAGTGCGCCGCCTGCGACCAGGCGCCCGAAGCGTCCCGCGCCCAGTGCAAGCAAGCCTTGGGCTGTTAGTTTGCTAGCCCGCCAGCCGGTGCCCTTTACAGGGCGCCGGTTTTTTTATACCCTGAGACTGTTCGCTTTCGTCGTTCAACGGATAGGACGCTGGTTTCCGGAACCAGTAATACAGGTTCGATTCCTGTCGAAAGCACATACGCAGTGCTATACTATACATATATGATACGAGTCATCATCTGGGCGGCGCTCGCGCTCGCCATCGGTATCTTCGGCGGATATTATTTCGGTTATAGCTTCGGCTATGACCAGGCCGCCACTACCCTGAATCTTGCCGCTTCCCTAAAATAACCTCTATGCTTTCGGACATCCTGAAAGCGTTCCAGTGGCGTTACGCCACTAAGCTATTTAATCCGCGCAAACGTTTGGCCGCTTCCGACCTGAAGCGTCTGCTTGAGATCGTCCGCCTCTCCCCGTCTTCGCTCGGCCTGCAGCCGTACAAGATACTCGTCATTTCAAATAAGAAGATCCGCCAGCGCATCGTCGATTCCGGAGCCTGTACGCAACGCAAGGTATTGGAAGCGCCGTATCTCTTGGCGTTCTGCACGCCGACATCATTCCCGCGCTCGTTCATCGATTCTTTCATTACCCGTTTCCGCGATGAACGTAAGATGACGGAAGCCGACGTCGCGAAGCTGCGCGCGGCGCGACGGAAGTATGCCGCGACGACCGATTTCGCACAGCTCGAGCAGTGGGCTGATGAGCAGGCGTTCATCGCTCTCGGAGTCCTATTGTCTGCCGCGGCGATGGCGCGGATCGATGCCGGGCCGATGGGCGGTTTCAAGGTCGATATCCTTGATTCGGTTCTCGGACTTTCTAAAAAGAAGCTGCGTTCCCGCGTCTTGTGCTCTCTCGGCTACCGCGACTCGTCCGATCCTGAGGCCAAGGCTAAGAAGGTAAGAAGGAGCTTTTCAGAGCTATTTACAGAGATAAAATAAATCTAATATAAGCCATAAAATAGTCATAGATATTGACTATTTTTGTGTATTGTGCTATAATGATTTTTATCAAGTAACGGCTATGTTCTCGTACTTGATCCAATCACATTGAAAATAAATCATATAATATAAAGGAGAAATTACATTGAAATACAAAGGACATTTTTTAGCGGTTTTGGTAATTGCTGCGCTGATATACTTTCCGTACGGCTCGGTTGATCAGGAATCAACCTCTGACTCAGAGATAAACTCTGATATGACATCTTCAGCTTCAGTTATTGAAGCATCGTCAAAGCAGAACAAGGCTGGTTTGAAATATCTCGGCATGGCTCTCAGCAATCCTCAGTGTAGCTGGCATATGCAGGCAGTAAAACTCCGTGCAATCAATGACAGCACACAGGGAAAAACAGGTTTAGATCCGAAGCGGTATAATACCGTGTATAAGCATTATTATTTCGAGAGCTCCAGTTTTAACTGGAAGAAACACATCGAAAGATATCCTGATGATGTGGTTCTCGAGAATAATTTTGTAAGCAGCAATCTCGTTATCAAGGGCTTTGTAGTCTTGACTAACCGGGAAAGCAAATAAAGTTTTTTTGAAATACCTCCATTCCTCATTGTGTAACAACAATGGGGATTTTTTTTATGCCAGCGAGGCGCTATACTGGATGTATGATATTCCTCCATACCTTCGAACCTGTCGCGGTCGCATTCATTGCCGGACCCATTACCGTCTATTGGTACGGCATTATCATGGCGCTCGCGATCGCGGCAGCGACATATACTGCCTGTCGCCTGGCTCCGCGGTTCGGCCTGACGGCCGATCATATCCTCGATGCGTCATTCTGGCTGATTGTCGGCGGATTGATCGGGGCTCGGCTCTATGATGTCATTCTCGAATGGCACTACTATGGTTCGCATCTGTCGGATATCCTGCGCATCTGGAACGGCGGCTTGGCGATCCATGGAGCGCTTATCGGCGGCGCGATTGCCCTGGCATTGTTCGTGAAACGCCGCCAGCTTGATTTCTGGACGCTGTCCGCCGTGCTCGTACCGGCGGTCGCGATCGGCCAGGCGATCGGCCGTTGGGGCAATTGGTTCAACCAGGAGCTGTTCGGACGCCCGACCGGATTGCCGTGGGCGATACCGATCAGGCCGTTCAACCGGCCGGTAGGGTTCGAAACGTTCGAATTCTTCCATCCGACATTCCTCTATGAATCGCTCGGTTGCCTGATTATCGTTTTGACGTTGTACTTCCTGGTTCGCCGTTCGGTGACTGCTCCGGTAATCGCTGCGGTGTTTTGTATCGACTACGGCATCCTTCGTTTCATTTTGGAATTCATCAAGATCGATACGACGCCATCAGTTCTCGGGCTGCGCTGGCCGCAGATCGCCAGCCTGCTCTTGATCCTCTGCGGCATAAGCATCCTGCTTTTCGTCAGGAATAAAAAACGAGCGAAGGGGTCAGCTTCGCTCGAGATGTCGCACATTTCTTAGGGGAGTGTCATTCTGAGTTTTTCAAGTATGCTTTCATCAACGGTTCCCGTTGATTTTTTTAACAGGATGATTTTCCGTACATCCGGATCCGGGCTTTTCGTGACGCAGAAAAAGAGCGGTTCATTGAGATGCAGTCCTCCATTCGGAAAAAGTCGTTTCGGAAATATGATCGAGTGATAAAATTTCTTGTTATGCTTCCACTCGTGGATCGCCGCTGCTCCGTCGCTTTGAGCCAATAGATTCTTTCCGATGATGTCCTCAGTCTTGATAAGCGTTATGAGCGTCTGTTTCTGAGTATTCGATGAAATGAAGATCGCTAAGTTATCTCCGTTTTGGATATTGAGGTCGCGAGATGCTCTCCTGCAAATAGTAAGCCTATTTCCTCCGTGCAGTTTGATTGGCTTTAGCCATGGTTCGAAACACCCCTTTGATGGATTAGAAAGATGAGCTGAAGAGCTGGGATCGTTCATGTATTTCTCCTTCTGTATTGTTTGTTATATGTACTATCTCACGACTATACTCGCGTTTGATGGCTGCGTCAATATGCGGTTCAATCTGTCTTGACAGGGGATGGGATCTTGCGTAAGATAGGAGTACTTAGCAGTCTTGTTAATAGATTGCTAATTTCTAATCACATACGTTTATGCAGTTAAAACCGCTTTCAGACTACCTCCTCATCAAGCCGATCGAGGAAGAATCAGTCACTAAGTCCGGCATCGTTCTGCCTGACACCATGGATAAGAAAGAGAAGATCCGCCGCGGCGAAGTCGTCGCCGTCGGTACGGGCAAGGTTCTCGAAAACGGATCGATCGCTCCGATGTCGCTCAAAGTCGGCGACAAGGTCATGTACAAAGAAGACTGGGGAGCCGAGAAGATCAAAGTCGACGGGGAGGAACGCGTCGTCATCCGCGAATCCGAGGCGATCATGATTATTGAGTAATTGATTCTTATTGTCATTTCGAGCCTGCCGTTTCGGCAGGTGAGAAATCTGCCTAAGGTATACAGATTTCTCCTCCCGCTTCCAGCGGACCGTCGAAATGACAATACTTAAGATTTAAAACTACCTCTATGGCCAAACAAATCCTTTTTAACGAACAGGCCCGCGCGGCTTTGAAGCGCGGCGCCGACCAGCTTGCCAACGCCGTCAAGGTGACCCTCGGCCCGAAAGGCCGCACCGTCGTCCTCGACAAGGGCTTCGGCGCGCCGACGATCACGAAAGACGGCGTCAGCGTCGCGAAAGAAATCGAGCTTGAAGACAAGTTCGAGAACATCGGCGCCGAAATCATCAAGGAAGCCGCTTCGAAAACCAACGACGCCGCCGGCGACGGCACGACGACCGCGACCATCCTCGCCCAGGCGATGATCACCGAGGGCCTGAAGCTCGTCTCATCCGGCGTCAGCCCGATCGAGATCCGCAGCGGCATGGAGAAGAAAGTCGCCGATATCGTCGAGCACCTGAAAAAGATCTCGAAGCCGATCACGACCAAGGACGAGATCGCCCAGGTCGGCGCCATCAGCGCCAATGACAAGGAGATCGGATCGATCATCGCGGAAGCGATGGAGTCGGTCGGCAAGGAAGGCGTCATCACGATCGAAGAAGGCCAGTCATTCGGCGTCGAGAAAGAAGTCGTCGAAGGCATGCAGTTCGACAAGGGCTATGTGTCCCACTACATGGTGACCAACACCGAAGCCATGAAAGCCGAAATGGAAAATCCGTATATCCTCCTGACCGATAAGAAGGTCGCTTCAGTCCAGGAGATCCTGCCGTTGCTTGAAAAAGTCGTCCAGTCCGGACGCAAGGACATCGTCATCATCGCCGACGAGATCGAAGGCGAAGCGTTGACGACGTTCGTCTTAAACAAGCTGCGCGGGACGTTCAACGTCCTCGGCATCAAGGCTCCGGGCTTCGGCGACCGCCGCAAGGCCATGCTCGAAGATATCGCCGTCCTGACCGGCGGCCGCGTCATTTCCGAGGAAGTCGGATTGAAGTTCGAAACGACTGAGCTGACCGATCTCGGCCAGGCCCGCAAGGTTATCGCTTCGAAAGATAATACGACGATCGTCGACGGTTCGGGCGACAAGGCAGCGATCGCCGCGCGCGTCGAACAGATCCGCCATGAAACGGAAAATTCAGATTCTGATTTCGATAAGGAAAAGCTGCAGGAACGCATCGCGAAGCTGACCGGCGGCGTTGCTGTCATCAAGGTCGGTGCCGCGACTGAGACTGAAATGAAGGAAAAGAAAGATCGGATCGAGGACGCCCTCAACGCGACCCGCGCCGCGACCCTCGAAGGCGTCGTTCCCGGCGGCGGACTCGCCTTGGCTCTGGCCGGCGATGTCTTCAAGGAAGTGTCTGAAACCAAAGCCGACAACCCGGGCGCCCAGATCGTCGATGCGGCGATCCTCGAGCCGATCAAGCAGATCGCGGCCAACGCCGGCAAGGACGGTTCGCTCATCCTCTATAACATCATGAAGGAAAACAAGGGCGGCACATCGGCATACGGCTACAACGCCGCCGCCGACCGCTTCGAAGATCTCGTGGCCGCCGGCATCATCGACCCGACAAAGGTCGTACGCTCGGCGCTTGAGAACGCCGCGTCGGCCGCCATAATGTTCCTGACCACCGAAGCCGTCGTGACCGATCTGCCGGAAAAGAAAGACGACCATGGACATGGCGCCGGCATGGGAGGCATGAATCCGGGGATGATGGGGATGTGACCCGAAGGGTCATCCCCGCGAAAGCGGGGATCCATATCTGACCTCACCCCTGCCCCCCTCCAGTTTTACTGGAGAGGGGAAGAAAAGCCCTAAATAAAGGGCTTTTTTGGTGTATTATTGACAAAATATTCAATATATGTTAATATATAACATTGTTCCTTAACAGTCATTGGGTCTTTGTGGGTGATTAAAGAGTCTAAATGCTTGGACTTTCTAATAACTCACAAAACTCATAAATAAATGGAGAATTAAGAAATGGAAAAACTCACATTCATCGACTATTTCCAGCTACGTGAAATGGTGCAGCAATATTCATCACGTCAGGTTATCCGAATCATGGTAATGATAACGCTGTGTGTAGTGACTATTATCACTGTTTCGGTTGTTTCGCCCTATGTTCCTATTATGGATATGGATGGAACTTTTACCAGTTGGTATGCTCTGTTGATCTTGTTGGGTCTGCCTCTATCTGTTGGTTCCATCACAGGGATCGTTGTAGGGCTGATCATGTTAGCCCGGATAGACGCTAAAGAGAATAAGCGGTTAAAGCTTTTAGCCTACTATTATACTGAAGATGTTTTAACTAAGAATCTTTCAGTGATAACAGGTGATAAGGAATTGGCAAAAATATTCCCTAATCCTTACCCGCGATTAGTCGCAAAAAAATAGGTTTCTTTGCTTCTACACGAAATTAAATTGAAAGGATTGATCATGGAATCGATATTTTTTGCTATAACGTTAATGGGTGTTGTCTACACAACCCTATTGATCTTGAAAGTCGCAAAACAAACAGAAGTTACGCCCGGTGAAATCAAGAAATACGACTGTATCTATTTCTCGTCAGTAACCATCCAACTTGGTTTCGGAGTCTCCTGCCTGTTTGCAGCGGCGGAAACAAAGCATCCATTGTTTCAGCTCAGTGCGATACTGAGTATCATTTTTTCGATCTCCTTATTGTTTGCCGTGATAGCGACATACGGTTACTATCGGCAAAAAATAAATATATAGAGAATCTAATCTTGTTTTTAAAGGTTGCCCCCAAGCAACCTTTTTTATTTGCAAAATTTTTAATCTTTTGCTACCATGCTTGTATTAGTTTCCCTCTCAAACCCCTCCGCCCTCGGGCGAGGGGTTTATTTTTTATTGTCATCCCAGCAAGTGAAATGTGCGAAGCACATTGAGCGCAAGCCGGGACCCAGGGTTTAACCGTAATAGCGTTATATATCGTAGAAGAATAATAAAGTCGGTACGTTGTAACCCTAGGTCCCTGCTTTCGTAGGGATGACACATGTATATGTCTTCAAAAATCTTTTCCGCCGCCGTTATCGGGCTCGATGCCGAAATCGTCGAAGTCGAGGCTGAAACGGGCGGCGGCGATCTCGGTGCATTCACGATCGTCGGTTTGCCGGATCTGGCAGTCACGGAATCGCGGGAACGTGTCCGTTCGGCCGTGCGCAACTCCGGGGTCGATTTCCCGCGGATCAAAGTGACGGTCAATCTTGCGCCGGCCGACCTGAAAAAACAGGGGCCGAGCTATGACCTGCCGATCGCGATCAGCGTCCTGGCGGCGACGAATAAGATCGAGTTGCCGGCGAGCCTCGGGAAATCGATCTTCGTCGGCGAACTTGCATTGTCGGGCGACGTCCGGCCGGTGAACGGCATCCTGCCGGCCGCCCTCGGAGCGCGCAAGCATGGCTTCACTCATATCTTCGTGCCGTCGATGAACGCGGCCGAAGCCAAGCTGGTTACCGAGCTGGTCGTTTTGCCGGTCGACAGCTTGAGCGACGTTATCGGCCATCTCAACGGCCGCCAACCGATTACGCCGGCGGAGGCGCGCTCTTTCGCTTTTGATGACGTGCCGTCCCTTCATGATATGTCTCATGTCCGCGGACAGGAGAATGCCAAGCGAGCGTTAGAGATCGCGGCCGCCGGCGGGCATAATATGCTCATGTCCGGCCCGCCCGGATCAGGCAAGACGTTGCTGGCCCGGACCGTCCCTTCGATCCTGCCCCAGCTGACGCTTGAAGAGGCTTTGGAAATCACGAAGATCTACAGCGTCTCCGGCCGGCTCGGCGCCGAACGCAGCCTCGTCCGTTCGCGTCCCTTCCGCGCTCCGCACCATACCGCCTCCGGCGTCGCCCTGGTCGGCGGCGGCGCCTGGCCGCGACCGGGAGAAATCTCTCTCGCTCATCGCGGTGTCCTGTTCCTCGATGAGTTCGGCGAATTTCCGCGGCCCGTGCTCGAGAACCTGCGCCAGCCGCTCGAGGACGGATTGATCGCCGTCAGCCGCGCCGCCGGCAACCTGATATTCCCGGCAAAGTTCATCCTCGTCGCGGCGATGAATCCCTGTCCCTGCGGCTATCTTGGCGATAGCGAAAAGCAATGCGGCTGTTCTCCCGCCCAGATCATCGGGTATCGCAAGAAGATTTCCGGGCCGATCCTCGACCGTATCGACCTCCACGTCGACGTGCCGCGATTGGCGTTCGAGAAACTGACAACCGAGACGGCGGCCGAATCCTCTGCAGCGATCAAGGCTCGGGTCGAGGCGGCGCGTGAGCGCCAGCGAGAACGTTTCCGTAACCTGCCGTTCGTCACTAATTCTGATATGTCTTCCGCTGCAGTCCGACAGTTCTGTCCGCTTGATAGCGAATCGAAAACGCTCATGCAGACGGCGGTTAACCACCTTAACCTGTCGGCCCGCGCGTATTTCCGGATCCTCAAGCTGGCGCGGACGATCGCCGACTTGGCCGGAGCCGAACGCGTCGTCTCGCCGCATATCGCTGAAGCCCTCCAATACCGCCCGAAACTGGAATAAGAGCATGGCATGGGCAGGCTATGTTTGCTATACTGAGAGTATCTAACCTTAGTCTATGAAAACAAAAATCATCGCCTTGTGTTTGCTTCTCATCTTCATCGCCACAGCCGGTTTCGGCTGCAAGGGCGTGTCGCAGGACGTCCAGCAGAAAATGCAGCCGGTTACGCTTAACTACTGGCGCGTCTGGGACGGACCGGATGATTTCGCCCCGATCATCCAGGCATATAAGGCCTTGCATCCCTATGTAACGATCAATTACCGCAAGCTGAGCTATGACGAATATGAAGCGGCGCTCGTCGATGCGTTAGCTGAAGATCGCGGGCCGGATATCTTCTCGATCCAAAGCACCTGGGTCCGCAAATACCAGACTAAGATCGCTCCGATGCCGGAAACGATCACGATGGTGTATCCGATAACGAAGGGCACGTTGAAGAAGGAAACGATTCCGGAGCTGCGGACGAACCGTAGCATTACGCCGGCGGACATCAAGAATAATTTCGTCGATACGGTGTATGGCGATGTCGTCCTGACTGCTGATAACCAGAGCAAGGTGTATGGCTTGCCGTTGTCGGTCGATACGCTCGCGATGTTCTACAATAAGGATCTGCTCAATAATGCCGGCATTGCCGAGTTGCCTTCATATTGGAATCGGGAATTCCAGGAGGCGGTCAAGAAGCTGACGAAGCAGGATACTAAAGGCGATATCGTCCAATCAGGCGTTTCGCTCGGCGGCGCCTCGAACGTTGAGCGTTCCTTCGATGTCGTATCGGCCTTGATGATGCAGAACGGCGCCGTGATGATGGAAGGAAATTCCGTCACGTTCAATCAGGTGCCGGCGATTTTCCGTGAGCGGGGATATAACCCCGGCATGGAAGCGGTCCGTTTCTATACCGATTTCGCCAACCCGGCCAAGGAAGTCTATACCTGGAACGGACAGCTTGATAATTCGCTCAAGCGGTTCACCGACGGAAAGCTAGCAATCTTCTTCGGTTATTCGTATCATATGCCCGTTATCCAGGCTCAGGCGCCCAAGCTTAACTTCGCCGTTAAGAAATTCCCGCAGATTGAAGGCAATCCCACCGAAGCCAATGTCGCCAACTACTGGGTTGAAACGGTTTCCGCAAAAAGCCAGCATCAGAATGAAGCGTGGGATTTCGTCCAGTATATGACGACCACTACCGACCAGGTAAAGGCGTTCTTGGATACGACGCGAAAGCCTACGGCATTGCGGTCGCTGCTCGCGGAGCAATTGAACAATGACGAGCTCAAAGTATTCGCGGGGCAGGTCTTAACCGCCCGAAGCTGGTATCGCGGACGAGACATCTTAGCCGCTGAAAAAGCGATGAATGAAATGGTCGATACCGTCATTGCCAATCCGGACCAGATTGAAGACGCGGTCAACCTTGCGGCCAGCAGGATCCAGCAGACAATCGGACAATAATATGAAGAAGCTTCTATTCTTTTCTCTCGCCGCCGTAGCGATCGTAGGCTGCCTAGTCTGGATCGAGCCGGCCGCCGCCGCTTCCTTGCTTGATGACGCCCTTATCAAGGAAGCAGCCTGCACGAATGGCTGCTCGCTCAATACGTTCGTCAAAGTCGGCCTTAACGTGGCTCGAATTATCCTCGGAGTGGTCGGTGCTCTGACGCTGGCGATGTTTGTCTATGGCGGGATCACGCTCATGCTTTCAGCGGGATCCAGCGAGGCAGTCAGCCGCGGGAAACAGATCATCACCGGCGCCGTGGTCGGATTGATCATAGTCTTTAGCAGCTACACGATTATAAACTTCGTAATCAATACCATCCTCCAGGCGACGATCGACGGCCAGCCGGCCTTTACCGGTTCAAGTTCCTCCGGCACGACTAACGGCCAGACTCAGACGCAAACCGGAATCTGCGGTGCGAGCAACACGCTTGAAACCTGCATTGCCGCGGGGGAGCAGTGCGACGGAGGCACCGGCCAGGTTATCATGAAGGACTGCGGCTCGAATAAACAGTGCTGTCTCAAGCGGCCCACCTGCTCGTCGCAAGAAGGATCTTGTGTAAACGACAGTCGAACGTGCACGGAAGACTTGGGCGGGGTCGTGGTGAGCGCCAGCGGTTGCGATCCCTCTGTCTGTTGCACCGATATGGTGCAAGTTCCCGAATAAGCCGCCTTATGGACCGTTTTGAGCAGAAGCCTATCTTCTTGGATGAGGCAACGGTGGCGGAGCAGCTTCGCCGCGTCCGCCAATCCAAAGACCTGAAGTTGCCCGCGGTAGCTAAAAAACTCAATATCCGAACGGAGTATTTGGAAGCGTTGGAAAGGGGGCGATACGACCGCTTGCCGACAGGCGTCTACGGCCGCAATTTCTTACGTGAATATTGTCATTTTCTCGGTCTTGATTACAAATCGTTGTCAAAACAGTTTGAGATCGAGACACGCACCTCCATCCGAGGCAATGTTTTTGAGCGTCAAATCGTCGCAAAACGCCAGCTCTTAGCCTTGCCCCTGCTAGCTCGGAATGCTATAATTGGAGTTCTAATCGCCGCCTGTGTCATCTATCTCGGACTGCTCCTTAAGCGCATATTCGAGCCGCCATTCCTGATCGTGGAGTATCCCGCGGAGAGCCTGACGACCGCTGAAACGCGGCTTACGGTCCGAGGCCGGACGGAGCCGGAGACCGAACTGACAATCAATGGAGAGCATCTGATTGTCAGCGGCAGCGGGTCCTTCGAGCGGGATGTGTACCTCCAGCCGGGCTTGAATACGATCGACGTATTGGCCGAGAAGAAATACAGCCGTCCCGCGACAGTATCACGGCAGGTCTTCGTCACTCAGCCGGCGCGCTAATCAAACCTTCCTTTATTAATTTTTTTATTCGTATGCCAGAAGAAAAGAAATCCAAAGCATCCCGTGAAGAAACAGGGGGAGGCTCCGAGAAACAGCACGCGGCCGAAGCGGCCGTCGATCAGATCAAATCGCTGTTCGGCGACGGTGCTATCATGAAGTTCGGCGACGTCAAGAATTCCGATGTCGAAGCCGTTCCGACCGGCTGCGTGTCGCTCGACCTCGCGCTCGGCGTCGGCGGCGTTCCGCGCGGACGTATCATCGAAGTTTTCGGACCGGAAGCTTCCGGCAAGACGACGCTCGCCCAGCACATCATCGCAGAAGTCCAGCGTCAGGGAGGAATCGCCGCCTTCATCGACGCGGAGCACGCTCTCGATCCCGAATACGCGAAGAAGATCGGCGTCAATGTCAAAGAGCTCTTGATCAGCCAGCCTGATACCGGGGAGCAGGCTTTGGAAATCTTGGAAACGCTCGTCCGTTCTAACGCCATCGACGTCGTCGTCGTCGACTCGGTCGCCGCCCTTGTCCCGAAGAAAGAGATCGAAGGCGATATGGGCGATTCGCATATGGGGCTCCAGGCGCGCCTGATGAGCCAGGCATTGCGCAAACTGACGGGAGTCGTCTCTAAGACCAAGACCGTCGTTATCTTCATCAACCAGATCCGTATGAAGATCGGCGTCTTCTTCGGCAATCCCGAAACGACGACCGGCGGAACGGCGTTGAAATTCTATTCTTCCTTGCGCATCGAAGTCCGCCGCAGCGCTCAGATCAAGCAAGGCGAGCGCATCATCGGCAACCGAGTGAAATGCAAGATCGTAAAGAATAAGGTGGCCGCTCCGTTCCGTACCTGCGAATTCGATATCATGTATAACGAAGGCATTTCGCTTTCCGGTGACATTATCGATACGGGCGTCGAATTCGGCATCGTGACCAAGTCGGGCAACTCTTATTCTTATGGCGATGTGAAGCTCGGCGTCGGGCGCGAGAATGCCAAGACGACGCTCAAGGCTGACCGTAAGATGATGATGGAAATCAGGAAGAAGATCATGACCGCCTCGAAGGCCAAGGATATAGAGGATAATAAATAGCATTGATAAAAAAAGAAGACAGGTTGGTATAACCTGTCTTTTTTTGATTCTGCATTCTTTTCCGCACTGTTAAAAATCGAAGTCTTTCATCATCGGTACCTGCAAGGAAGCGCTGCGGTCGTTCGAAGCGCGCTGGGCGATGAAAAAGTCATGATTTTTGTTCTTATATTTTATGGTAGCATGCGTTCCTTTTGCTGGAGACAAACCGCTTACGCAGATCACCTCTGCGAAAGAAGCGTGGTAGCAGCAGTTTTTCTTGCAGCCGATGATGGCATCGATCAAGGTCGGTAACGGAAGCGGCCTCATGCCGGGCGCCCTCAGCCGTTCACTGATTGACAGCATAGGATGCGGCTCCCATTTGAAGTTGATCAGGTAGAAGTTCGGCGTGTAGCGGCAGTCCATTTCGGGGTTCGCCTGCAATGCTTGATCCTCAAAGCGGAAGCTGAATTTCTGAGATCGGGAAAAGCTATACAGCCCGTCAAGGAACCTGACACTGTTGCCGGAGCTATGGCAAAGGACATAGTTGCCGATCCCTTTCTCGTTCAGCTCGGCTATCTTCACAAGCGTCGTTCTTTTGTAGTGAAGATGGAACTCGTCAGTATCCTTTAACGATTTGTGGATGTCAGGATCAAAGGCGATGCGGTTTGTGCCAAGAATGCGTTTCAATTCTGAAAATGAGATACACTCTGTCATGGTCTTTCCTCCTCGGAGAATCTTTTTAGTGTTATGATTGATTTTGAGAGATCTGGTTCGAATTGTTTCTGCTATTTCATCATTACTAAGTTCTTTTGTCAACTAAAAATCCATCGCTGTAAAGCGATGGATTTTTGAGAAAGAAGCAGCTAGGCCCGTTCGACGTACTCTTCCGTATCGGTGTTGATGCGGATGACGTCGCCGGTTTCAACGAACATCGGAACGTTGATCGTCGCTCCGGTCTCGAGTTCGGCCGTTTTCATGACGTTGCCGGCAGAGTTGCCGCGGACTCCCGGGGGAGCGCTCGTTACGGTCAGTTCTACCTTGATCGGCAATTCGACGCTCATCGGTTTGCCTTCAAAATGGAGGACCGTCACATCGATGCCGTCTTTCATGAACCGTTCCTTGCCGCCGAGGTTCTCGATAGAAAGGCTGTATTGCTCGTAGGTTTCGGTATCCATGAAATGAGCGAATTCCTCATCCTTATAAAGGAAGTTTGCTTTGCGCTTCTGGACATCGGCTTCTTCGGCGCGGTCGTTGCCCTGATAGGTGCGTTCGACCATATTGCCTGAGATAAGGTTTTTCAGCTTGGTCTTCAGGGTGGCGCCGCCACGAGCAACTTTGTGGTGTTCCGACTTCACGACGACATACGGCTCTCCATTTATCGTAATGAGAGTGCCGACTTTGATTTGAGTGAGACTCAGCATATTAACGGCGCTGGTTCGGGAAGTGGAGGAGGGCCATGATGCGGGCGCGCTTGACGGCCTGAGCGAGCTTGCGCTGGAACTTCGATGAAATGCCGGTGCGGCGCTTCGGAAGGATCTGGCCGTAGGAGTTGATGAACTTTTTCAGGAGCTCGACATCCTTGTAATCGATGTCCTTGATGTTGTTGCTCTTGAAGTAGCACTGCTTTTCTTGTTTGATGTCCGCCATAGAGGGGTGGATTTATGAATTAGAATGGGATATTCTCGACTTTGATCTCGTCTTCAGCCGGGGCGAAGCCGCCGCTTTCGTCATTACCGTAGTCGATGACCGGCTCGCCGCCCTGGTCTGGCTGTTTCTGCGAATACTGATTGTTGCCGCCGAACGGCTGGGCGTTTCCCTGTCCATAGGCCGGGCGCTGGCCGCCTTGGCCGTTGCCCTGCTTGTCGAGCATGATCATGTTTTCAGCGACGATTTCGGTCGTGTAGCGCTTCATGCCGGTGTTTTTGTCGACCCAATCGCGGGTCTGGAGCCGGCCTTCGACGTACACTTTCGAACCTTTGCGCAGGTACTGGCCGCAGATTTCCGCGAGCTTGCGCCAAGCGACGATATTGTGGAATTCGACGCGTTCCTGGCGGGTGCCGGACGGATCGGTCCAATAGAAATTCGTCGCGACGGAGAATGAAGCGACGGAGGCGCCATTGGCGGTCTGGCGGACATCGGGATCACGGGTGATATTGCCGATGATCATGGCTTTATTAAGATTCATATGGTTCGTATGCTGTCGGAAAGGAAACAGCTATGAATAATAAGTAATAGTAAGCGACGCCTTAGAGCATGTTGCTCGCGTCGATGATCTTATCAAGATCCTGTTCGAGATCCTTCAGGTCGGAACGCGTATCTTCAGTTGCCGGCTTTTTCGCTTCGGCTGCCGCTTCTTCGGCCGCTGCCGCTTCTTTGCGCTTGGCCGCGATCTTGGCCGCGATCTTCGCGTCAGCTTCGATTTCAGCCGCCGTCTTCAAACGCTTCTTGACGATCTGGTGGCGGAGAATGTCATTCGAAAGGCGGAGGCGGTTTGAAACTTCAGTGAGCTTCGGACCTTCGAGATCGAATTCGACAAGCTGATAGTAGCCGTGGCGGAAACCGTCGATCTGATAGGCGAGCTTGCGCTTGCCCCAGTATTCTTCAGCCGTGATCTTGCCGCCCTGGTCCGTGATCAGCTTAGAGATACGGGCCCGGATCGGTTCGACTTCCGTTTCGGAGAACTTGTTTGAAATCAGGCACAACAGTTCGTAGTGCGGGATTTCGGATGACTTTACTTTGGCCATACGTTGGTTGTTATTAATAAAAAACCCTTCCGGTATTCCGACCCGCGATTTCGACGAAAGCGGATCACCTGGAGGGTGAGTGGAGAATACCTGTACCAAATGCCAAGGGCTTTGGTATCCGGAGCCTCTCGGAAGAGGGCGGATGTGGAAAAGGCGATTAAATTGTCTAAGGCGACTATAGCACGGGCGCTGAGAAATGGCAAGGCCCCGTCCACTGTCCTCGCTATCCGAAATATGATACCGTAGCGGTATGAACCATTTTTTCATTCTCGGCTCCCATCCCGCCCTTTCGGTCGCCGAGCTGACATCCCGCTTTTCAATCAAGAAACCCTTGCGTCTCGGAGAGGTGCTGATCGGCGATTGCGCGATCGGCGATCCGACCGAGGCGATCCGGACGCTCGGCGGCACGATCAAGATCGGCCGGCTGATCGGCCGCGTTACCCCGTCCGGACTCTATGACGTCTTGGTAACGGAACTTCTGGCGGCGGAAAAAAGCGGAAAATTCAATTTCGGGATTTCGGTGTACGGGAAATCATCGCTCAATACCCATAAGCTCGGCCTCGAGCTCAAAACGGCCCTTAAGGCTGAAGGCGTCAGCTGCCGGTTCGTCACCAGTCGGGAAAAGACATTATCGAGCGTTGTCGTCGAGCAGAACAAGCTCGTTGCCGGCGGTCGGGAACTGGTCGTCATTGTCGATAACGGGCAGGCGCATGTCGGCGTGACCGAATCCGTCCAGCCGTTCAAGCAGCTGTCCCGCCGCGATTACGGCCGCCCGGCCCGCGACGATCATTCCGGCATGCTGCCGCCGAAACTGGCGCAGATCATGATCAACCTTTCCGGCTGTCCGCTCGACGGCGCTCTGCTCGATCCGTTCTGCGGTTCGGGAACGGTCCTGACCGAAGCGATGCTCATGGGATACCGTTCGATCTTCGGCAGCGATCTGTCCGCTAAGGCGGTTGATGACAGCAAAGAAAATATTGAATGGACGAAGAAAGAGAGCGGCCTTTCGGTAACGCCGAAAGTACGCCAGTCTGATGCGCGTCAGCTTTCTCGAATCTATGCACCGGGCACGATCGAAGCAGTTGTTGGCGAAACGTATCTCGGTCCGCAGCGCGGCGCCGTTAATATAAAGAAGACAGCGGTTGAGTTATCAACCCTGTATGGCTTAGTCTTAAAAGAAATCGCCCGCGTCTTGCGGCCGGGCGGGCGAGCAGTGCTCGCCTTGCCGGCCTTTGTCGAAGGACGTCGCCGCCATCTGCTTCCGCTTTCATTCTCGTCATTATCGCTCCTAAAGCCCCCAGCTGGCCCCGCTACAGAAGGGATCAGTGAGCGGGGCACGTTTCTTTATGGCCGTCCGGGCCAGCGTGTCTGGCGTGAAATCATTGTTGTAAAAAAATAAGGCATTCTTGCGAATGCCTATGAGGAGAAAACAGTCCCGGAGGACATTATGTGAAAAATAGGAATGCGGAGAGCGCGGCAAATGCTGGCGCTATCTCGACTGCTTCTATGCATGAGATGCCTTGCATTTCGTAGTTTTCAGTGGACAGCGCCAGATCGCCTAACCCCCGTCATTATTTCAAAACTTTTCTTTGCTTGACTCTATCGCTTCGATCAAGAATTGTCAAGCCTTACGCGCTGACAAGGAAATTGCACACATCGCCGTCTTTGACGGCGTATTCCTTGCCTTCAGTGCGCAAGAGGCCTTTTGAACGGGCGTCGGCTTCGGATCCTGAGGCAACGAAGTCTTTCCAATTGATGACTTCGGCCCGGATAAAGCCTTTGATAAAATCCGTATGGATGACGCCGGCGGCCTCCGGGGCAAGGGCTCCCCTGTGTACGGTCCATGCGCGCGTCTCGTCTTTTCCTGTCGTGAAGAATGTGATCAGGCCGAGGAGCTCGTAGCCGGCTCGGATAAGGCGGTCGAGCCCGCTTTCTTTCAAGCCAAGCTCTTGGATATACATTTTTTGTTCTTCTTCGGGGAGTGACGCGATTTCCGCCTCCAGCTTCGCGTCGATCGGAATCACTTTCCCGTCTTCCCATTGATGCGTCGCCCCTTCGTCTTTGTCATTGATGTTGAGGACATAGAGCAAAGGCTTCATCGTGATGAGCCCCAGCTGCTGGACGATGAGCAGCTCATCTTCGTTAAACGCGAGATCGCGCGCCGGCTTGCCTGCTTCAAGCTGGTCTTTGAGCCTTTCTAATATTGCTTTAGCGGCCATCGCTTCTTTCAGTCCGGCCTTCGCTTCGCGGCCGACCTTATCGAAACGCTTCGTGACGGTCGCGAGATCGGCGAGAATGAGTTCGAGGTTGATCGTTTCGCGGTCGGAATCGGGATCGATCTTATTATGGACGTGGATGATGTTGGTATCTTCGAATTGGCGGACGACTTCGAGGATGGCGTCGCATTCGCGGATATGGGAGAGGAACTGGTTGCCGAGGCCTTCGCCGTCCGAGGCGCCTTTCACCAGTCCGGCGATATCGACGAATTCGATGACGGTCGGGATGATCTTTTCCGGCTTGGAAACGGCGGCGAGTTGGTCGAGGCGGTTGTCCGGCACTTTGACGAGGCCGATATTCGGCTCGATCGTGCAGAACGGATAGTTGGCCGCTTCGGCTTGCTTTTTTGTCAGGGCGGTGAAGAGCGTCGATTTGCCGACGTTCGGCAGTCCGACGATGCCGATGGAAAGAGGCATAGGTAATGGTTAGTATGAAGTGAAGGTATGGTAGCAGGAAACGGGCTAAAAATCAAAGGCTCGGCGCTCTTGATTTTTTATCTAGGTTTTGCAGGCGGCGCTTGCTACACTTATAGCATAGCCATCCGTTAGGATGGGATAATCATTCGTAGTACGCGTATGTCAATGAAAGAAAATAAGGACCTCGGTCTGTTCCTAATCCGTCTCGCCTTGGCGGCGGTGTTCATCGCCCATGGCTGGATCAAGCTCAACGGCCTCGGAGCCACCGAAGCTTTCTTCGATAACGTCGGCATCCCGGCGGCCGGAGCCATGGCGGTTATCGTCGCGTTGGTCGAGTTCCTCGGCGGTATCGCCTTGCTGCTCGGCATCTTTACCAAATGGGCTGCCGGCTTGATCGCCGTGACCATGCTTGTCGCTATCCTGCAGGTGAAAGGCAAGATGGGCTTCATCGGCGGCTTCGAGTTCGACTTGACGTTATTGCTTGCCGCCTTGGCCCTGATCTTCACGGGTGCCGGCGAATGGACCGTTAAGAGGCTTGTCCGCCGTTCGTAACGTTTCTTTTTAAAGCCAGCCGGATTTTCCGGCTGGCTTTTGTATTGGCAGTGGCGATCTTTTCATTTTATACACTTGACAAAAAAGGTTTATTTTATTAAGGTAAGCGGAATAAATATAAATCAAACGTTGTTTTAAAAGGAGTTCTAACATGAAAACTAATGGAGACCCCGCAATAGCGCCAACTCCTAAACAGATTGAGAATGCTGAGAATCTTAACGCTTTTTTCAAGCCGTCGATTCCCGATGAGGGAATCATGACCCTACTTCCAACGAAACTGTATTTTGATTATCTGAGCGAGAAGATACGGCCAAAGATTTCCACCAGACAAAGGAACATGATGAGATTTTTTTTAGATTGCAATGCTGTTGAATTAGACAATGTGCCTCTCTATTACCCTCTGTTAAAAGAGCTTGATACAATCTGGAGTCCATTGACCGAGTACGTCTTAGAGCATAATAAATGTTGCCATTCCGCGTCAGTTTTAGCTTACAATTTCTTATCCCGTGATCCGAAAGTGAGAGGTACGGTAAAGACTTACCTTGGGTTCTTTGATGTGTATGATGAGGCTAGCGGATATTTTGCAAGCTACAAACATTCGTTCGTAACCTTTTTTAACCCGAGATTGCAAAGAGATGTTATATTTGACCCGATTATGGCTATCAAGGCTCGTTTAGAAAGAGAAAGTTTCTATGCGTTAGGATATTATGGGTTGCATATTCCACTCCAGATTCTTGAGCAAATGGCTGAGGGCGATCGTAATAAGAATGGGGAGGGCAACTATTCACGCTATCTTGAAAAGATCTGCCATCCGGGTCAGGATGTAGAACTTGAAACGCTCAAAAAACAAATTTGCTCTTATGTCGGTACCGGCTAACGCTGGTACCTTTTTTATTGCAAGAATTCTCCCGACTGGTGCCCCCAAAGGGTCGCGTAGAGGCCCTTTTGTCTGATCAGTTCGTCGTGCGTTCCATCTTGGACGATGACCCCGTGATCAAGGACGATGATGCGGTCGAGATGTTTGATCGTCGAAAGACGGTGGGCGATGACGAGAGCGGTCTTGTCCTGCATCAAGGCTTTAAGGCCGTCCTGGATATATTTCTCCGATTCGGAATCGAGCGCGCTCGTCGCTTCGTCGAGCAGTAGGATCGGCGCGTTCTTAAGCAGGGCGCGGGCGATCGCGACGCGTTGGCGTTGGCCGCCGCTCAGCTTGATGCCGCGTTCGCCGACGAGGGTATCGTACCCGTCGGGCAGGCCGCGGATGAATTCATCGGCATGAGCGAGGCGGGCCGCTTTGCGGACATCAGCGAGGGTCGCCTTTTCATTGCCGTAGGCGATATTTTCGAAGAGGCTGCGATGGAATAACAGCGGTTCTTGCGGGACGTAGGCGATGGCGTCACGCAACGAAGCCTGCGTCACCTTCGCGATGTCCTGGCCGTCGATCGTAATGGTTCCGCCTTCAAGGTCGATGAAGCGGAGCAGGAGCTTCGTGATCGTCGTCTTGCCGCCGCCGCTCGGCCCGACAAGCCCGACCTTCTCGTTAGGACGGATATCAAGCGTCAGATTCTGGATGAACGCCCGCTTAGATTTTTGCTCATAGTTATAACCGAACGTAATGGCGTCGAAGACGATGTGGGCCTTCGTAACCTTGAGCCGTTTCGCGCCCGCAGTGTCGCGGATGAGCGGCGGTTCGAGCGTAAGCTGCGTGAATTCAGCCGCTTCGGAAATCGATGATTCGATATTGCGGTACGTATGGTTGATTTCCCAGAAGATCTTAGTCGCTTGCGAATAATAGGCGAAGACGATGACGATCGTGCCGGGCTGCAAGGAAAGGGCATTTGCAAAGAATATCGCGGCGATCAGGCCGATGACGTTCGTCATGACATAGACCGGCGAGACAGCGAGGTCGAACCGCAGGACATGGTAGTCGGCGGCCTTTTTGAACTTCGAGGTGAAGTCGTCGACGAAGCGTCCGAAGACCGCTTGCTCCCGCTTTTCTTTGGCGAATGATTTTACGGCCAGGATATTTGAAATGGAATCTGACAAGCGGCCGACAAGATTGCTTCCCGCTTCATGGCGGTCCGCGACGAGCTTCGCCCGGCGCTTGATGATCGGAATTGCGATAAGGACCATGAGGAGGAAGCAGCCGAGGAGGACGCCGGGCAGCCAGAGCGAATAGCGGCCGAGGACCACGAAGACGAAGAGCAGCGGCAGGATATTCGTGGTGACATTGAAAACGAGCGTATCGCTGAAGGTCTCGAAACCGCGCGCAAAGGCAATCGACTTTTTCGTTATCGTGCCGACAAAATTATTGGCGTAAAAATGGTAATCGCGTTCGGCGAGCCGGGAAAAAGAGAGTTTCGACAGGCTGTTCATCGCTTTGGCTTCGATGGCGACGAGCAGATACATGCCGAGGCGCCACAGTCCTTCGCCGAGCAGCCACAGTCCGGCGAACCAGGCGAGCTGGACGCCGATGCCGTCGAGGGAAACCTTTCCTTGCGCGATAAAGCGGTCGATCAGGCGGCCGATAATGAGCGGCGGGACATAGAAGACGAAGATCGTCCCGATCGCGGGAAGCAAAAAAGCCCCTATCGTCGGGAGGAGGTGCTGTTTATATTGCTGTCGGTAGTCGACTAAGACCTGAGAGACGGCGGCGCGGGTGATTGGATTTCGAGCGGCGTTCATAAGAACTCTATTTTACCATATACGACCTGTTTTCTCTACAGATATGGTATACTGGAGATGAACATATCGCGCATGGGAAAGACAGAAAACGATTTTTACTCAAAACAGCATCCTCCGTTCAAGTATCATCTGGGCAACCTGGTTGCGTCATCCTTGTCCGGTTTTATCGCCGGCATCATCGTGACGCTGATCATCATTTTCGCCCTCTGCGATGTCATCCTGAAAAGCTAATATTTTTCACTCACATATATGAGCGACAAGAAAGAATGGTGCGGATCCGCCCATGCCGGCTTGTACGGCGTCGGCTTCATCGGCGCGGCGGTGTATTTCCTGTCGTCGGCTGCCGGCTTTTGGGACGGCGTCCTCGGCGTGCTAAAGGCGATAGTCTGGCCCGCTATCCTCGTTCATGGATTGCTGACGTCGCTTAATCTGTAAAACGAGCAATAAAAAACCGGTCTGCCGACGAGCAGACCGGTTTTTTGTTAGATAGAGTTATTCGTCGAGGTTGTCTCTGTTCTCTTGGAGATTGAAGTCTTTTTCTAGCTCGACATTATAAGTATAATTATCGACCTTCCATTCTCCTCCTTGGCGTTTCAGCATTATTTCGACATCGAACGGCTTCTTTTCGCCGTAGCATCGGATCGTATATGATCCGGTCAACGCCATTTCAAAGCTGCTGTAGTTAAAAACCGGGCCGTAGGCAATGTCCGAGCTGTCCCATTTCTCTTGCGTGCAGCTTTTAACAGCGCCCACGTCGGCGAATTCCTTCATGACGGATTGGACCACTCCGTCGGTCAATACTTTCTTCAGGTCGTCCGTGCTTTCGGCGCGAAGTCCGGCGAGGTTCTCATCGAAGAGGCCGGCCGTCTTTTCCGCTGCGAACGACTTGACGCCGGAAATGTATCCCATCAGGATAAGCGCGCCGATTATTTCGATAGCCAGGACGGCGCTGAAGGAATACAGCGCGAAATCCGCCAGCTTACGGCCGCCAAGATCCTTTTCTCGTGCGCGTTTCCTTGCGTAATATGTCCAGTAAATGATAAGCAGCGAAATGATGGTGCTGATCGCGAACAATACCGGCGCTCCATAGCTGACGCCGCTGGACAGGAAGCCGAGAAGGCTGATAAGCGACAGAACGAAGAGGAAGATGACAAGCTTTGAACGGCGCTTCTTTGATTCTGGTTCCATATGGTTAGAGAGAGGGGGTTACTTGTTTATAGTAGCTCTTCACCTGGAAGAGGATGTAGAGGCCGATCGCGAGGCCGATCAGGGCGCCGATGACGGACCCGAAAGTGTACGAAGTGATGATGCCGTAGGCGGCGGAGAGGAGGTTCGAGTAGTAGGCGTATTTCCAGCCGGACATCTGGCGCTTCTGCAAGCCCGGGAAGGCTTTGATCATGAAGATGACTTGGATGATAAGGACGATGATCCCGAGGTAATACTGGAAGCCGAGGCTATAGCCGTACGGATATAGGTACATCGATCCGAAAAGGCTGCCGAGACCGAGAAGGCCGAGGATGGCAGGCAACGAAAAGATGATCGCTATCAAGGCGAGCCAAGGAGCGATCTTGACGATGACCTCGCGGACCGAGGCCGGAAGGGCGAAGGTGATCTTCTTCAAGAAGATGTCTTCAAAAAACGCTTCGAGCTGATTCATATGGATATGCTTGGCCGTAAAGCGGCCTATGGCTTAAGTATAGCCCCAAACAGCCTAAAAACGGAACTATATTGACAAGAATCAGATAATATGGTATCCTTTGTACCATGTTCTTTGACAGGTTTCTCCGGTTTTAGTGATGTACCGGGCGTCCGTAGAAGCAGAAACGGATTTCGGGCACATCATTAAAACAAACCTAATCGGAGAAATATAAAATGGAACCTATCGTAACACGCAGTTGCTTTATTATCGGCCCGGAAGATACGGACTGGGTAGAGGCATTGGTCAAGGAAATAAACGTTTTGGGTTCGGAGTCCGAGCCGTTGCGGAACGTTACCTTCATCCGTGCTGACATATTGCCATCCTCTCCTCACCAGCATAATTTCAAGGGAGTCGAGAAGGCACTGGAACTGGCGAATGAATTTCCGGAAAAGAAATTCATTCTTTATAGCTTCTTCTCACCCGAGAAATTGGCTGGGCTGTGTCCGTTCTTTGACGTAGCGACGGCTCGTTCGAACGTGCGGTACGTTGAGGCCCCCTGTTCTCCCGGACAGTTCATAGACGCCGCTAAATCATTTGATATGCCCGTCGACGAAATCGGCTCGATTCCCGTTGCGGAAAAGCTTGATGCATATGTCAAGAATCAGGTGGGAATCATCTGGCACGCTTTTTCAAGGGTCGTCGATCCGTTCCGTCCCGTAACCGAAGCTGAAAAGATCTGCATACAGGACGGAATCAAAGGAGCTAAAAGGGTATTTCCTTCAATGAAGAATGCTGATGATGAAACTATCCTCTTATTCTTGAAAGAAACCTCGGCTGACC
This sequence comes from uncultured Gammaproteobacteria bacterium, assembly GCA_964438845.1. GTDB lineage: Bacteria > Patescibacteriota > Patescibacteriia > Patescibacteriales > Patescibacteriaceae > Patescibacterium. Next base: position 2,155 of record CAYTLN010000009.1, on the reverse strand, counting down.
GGGAAGAAGTAAAGAAAGATGTTTATTTCCCGGGAGTATTCTGCGATGTTGAGGGGACCTTGTTCAATGACAGGATCCTTAATAAATCTGTCCTCAGCTTTTTACAGATCAAGGTAAGCGAAGGGCTGGAAGTTACTCTTTGGACCGATGGCGATTTAGCAGAGATAAAGAATCTACTGGACGCCACTGATATCCACTTCCCACTCTGCGCTAAGAGGGACTTTGCCGGCGCTTACGTTAAAATCGCGATCGACGATCTCGATCAGAACGCTTTTGTCGCTCTGACAAAGATCCATCCCCTCCATTTCCTCAGCCCCAATTCGCTGTAACCTTAAACATGTTCAAAAATTTTCAGCCATCCGCCCAAACCCGGATGGCTTTTTTATATCGTTTGAAACCTGCTGCCGCTATGCTACGATAGAACTATGGAAAAGGACCCGCGAGTAAAATTCACGTCATACGAGCATTTCATCGTTCGGACCGAACAGCCGGAAGAACCGCGGGAAATGAAGTTTTTGACTACCTATGCGGCCGATCGACAGGGAATGGAATCGGAGTCAAACCGCTTATTCCGAGAAGAACTTGAGCGCTTGATTGCCGCTTCGGGCGCTGAGAAACAGATTGCCTCGATTGAGCAGAAACGAGTTTTTTTGAAAAGAGCTTGGCAGCGTGATGCCTATTTATATTTCAACGGAGTATATTTCCCTTGGCGGTGGATCGATACCAAGGGCCAGAACCGTCCGGAACGCGAAGCCTATGTGATCGATAAAATGAACCTGAAACCGGGCAGTAAAGTGCCTCGTTTTCCGCTCAGGGTAGAGACTGATAGCGATGAAGGAATCTTGGCCATCGGAGAAGGCGGCAATTACGTTCCTGATTCTGATAATAAGATCCTGCTATTTTCAAGCGGAGCTATAGGAGATATGGGAGCATATTCTAAGGAAGAGCTCGAGCAGAAAGCGATCGGATTGCATCAGTCGATATTCGGCGCCGATATCGAACCGATCATGCTGCCGAAACCGGCTGACCATCTGCCTCATATCGACACGCATGTTTCGATCGTACCGAAGACGAAGATCGTCCTGCTTGATCATGAGTATTATGATGTCGCTGCATACGCCGGCGGCGTACAGAAGCTTGTCGACCACGGATATGCTGTCACGCGTACGGAACCGGCCCGTGTATTCTGCCCGCTCAATATCCTGTATCTCGAACGGCCGGACAAATCGTTGGTCGCGTTCATGAATCCTGAAGTGACTCCCGATGTCAAAAAAATATTGAAAGATAATTCTATCGAGTGTTTCGATGTCGATCCGCTGATCGCCCATGAGCTCGATGTGCGGTTGGGCAATATCCGCTGCGTTACCAACGAATTGCCGAGCCTTGATCCCGACTTGATACGGCGGCTGGGCTTCCAGCTTTCTGAACGCAACTAAAAAACCGGACCTCAGTCCGGTTTTTTGTATCCGATTATTTCTTTTTCTTCGCCGCCGGCTTTTTCGGAGCGGCTTTTTTCGCCGGCGCTTTCTTGGCTACTGTCTTTTTCGCGGGAGCAGCTGCCTTTGCCGGAGACTCTTTCTTGGCTTCAGTTGTCGGCTCGGCTTTCTTGATAACGGCCGGAGATAGGAGTGCCATGATCCGGTCAAGCTTGGCGTTCAGGGCTTCGAATTGCTTGGCATAGCTTTCAGATTGAGCAGGCGTTTTCGACAGGGTCGGACGGTCGCTCTTATTGAAGCAGTCCTTGCAGTAGACGGGCTTTTCTCCATTCGGCTTGAACGGCACTTCGCAGTCCCGGCCGCAGGTGTCGCAGACAGCGCGGAACATCGGTTTGTCGCCGAAGCGCGGAGCGCTGCGAGAATCGAAGCGGCTGCCGCCTTCCGGCTTGCCGAAACAGTTGCTGCAGAGGACTGGTTTCGAGCCGTTCGGCTTGAACGGCACTTCGCAGTCTCTGCCGCACTCGGCGCAGGTCGCTTTGAACATCGCCGGACGGTCGCCCCGGTCGAATTTCTTGAATCCGCCGCCTCGGTCATTGCCGAAACTCTTTTTCCCTCCGAATGTCTTGCCTCCTCGATTAAAACCGCCCATATTCGTAAAAGTATGTTAATTATGTCGCATGTGTAGATAGAGTAGCACGGGAGGCGAAAGGAAGCGAATG
>CAYTLN010000008.1:24703-43881 GCA_964438845.1 uncultured Gammaproteobacteria bacterium | reverse complement strand
GGGTTGTGGTCCCGTTAGCGAGGGTTCGATTCCCTCTAGTCACCCAAATGAAAATATCCCTAATTTTAGGGATATTTTTATTTGTACCCTAATGGGAGATGATTATAAAAAGACCTTGGAATGTTTACAACAAACCAAAGTCAAAAATATATAAAATTAAATCATTTTGCTAGTATCGAGAAGTAACTTGCATTGAAAAAACGATCCCAATCTACCCATTTACTTTTTTTATGCCATAAAAAGCCATCCCAATACATGGAATAAATTGATAAAAAACCGTTATTACTCGAGTAAAGAGTTCCCCAAAAAAGAATTTTTTTATCTCTCCAATCTTCTGGAATAATCTCTTGATGCTCGAGTAAATAATCTAGAACATTATCGTTCAAAACGTGCTTGTACGTATCTCTTAGCTCAGCACGCAACTCCATCCCGCTGACTTTTCCTTCTTTTTGCTGTTTTTCTGATAAATATAAAACAACTTTTTTAGGATTGAATTTCCAGAGCCCGTCTTTGTTGTGCTGTTTTACGAACCATTCTTTGTTTGTAACAATCGGTGTAATATCACAGTTAATTAAGTGGCTTGGATAATGAATACATGCTTTACCATTCAGAATATCCTGAATACCCTTTAAACTTCCAAACTGCTTCAGCTTGGTAATATCATCGGGTGTAAAACCGTTGTTTTCAAATGCGTCTCCTAATTGGTTCATGGAACCGATTGAATAAAGTGATGACATATGTCCTCCTTTTTATGCAACTTTGTTCATTTTGAACCCGTTGCTATTTCTGCTGTTGGACTCACCAACTATTGGATCTGTCACAGCAGCAAAAAACCCATAAAAAATAGGTTCCTAGCTGCTATGACAGATATTATTTTAATGTTCTTAATTTTCTAAATTATCAATTTTGCCTTCATTTGTCAATACTTATATACTATTTTATAAGATGAATCCCTCACTACCCAAGTATAAACAGCCTTTCATGGGCTGTTTTTGTTATAAAAAAGCTCTGGCAAAGATTACGCCAAAGCTTTAAGAAAATAATTCACAAATAACTGTTATGACCCTTCATGCGGGAATTGTCCGCGGGCCACTAAATTGACTGAAGTGATATGCGCTTCAGAAGAAAGGACTTCTGCGATCACTTTGCCGACCGAAGATGGCGGTGCTAAACGCAGGCCTCCGTTTTCCTCTGACCAGTCATAATTCATCGTTGCAGAAATCTTGCAGACGGCATCCCTGACAACCGTACTGTCATACATACCGGTATCGACAGCGCCCGGCCTTACGTCAGTGACGAATATCCCATCTTTATCCAGTTCGAGCATCGCCGCGTTAGTGAACCGCGAAATGCTGCCTTTGGCCGCGTTATGGATCGAGCCGAAAGCGACTGAACGGATCGCACTCATTGACGAAACGATGCAGACCCTGGTTTCCTTTTGGGAACGGAACCGCGGCAACAGAGTTTGCAGCATCTTCACGGTATCGGTCAAAACGCTTAATTCCGCTTCCATCAGCTCGGGGGAAATATCATCGATCGCCAGATACGGATTGTCATCTTTAACATTGACTGTTCCTCCGCCTAAACCGACCGACTGGACCCAGAAGACATCCTTTTCTTCCGGTATGCGCTGAATCAGCTGGTCCACCGCTTCTCTATCACTGATACTGATAGCTGAATAATCTATGCGTGCGTCAGGAACGTTTTCGCGTACCCACTGCTGCACGATCTTCAGCTTATCTTCCGTCCGGGCAATCATATGGACATCGAGTCCTTTCTTGCATAGCTCGAAAGCGGTGGCGGCGCCGATATTGGCTTTATACTTTTTGCCATCAACGGTTACTTCGGTATGAGTCGGCTGACCTGTCGTAATGTCCTTGAAGATATGCTCAATCGGTTTTATACCGACGCCGGTAAGAAGCACCAACGGTTTCTTTTCCTTTATCTTCAATGACCCGATTGCCAAAAGAAAAAATGCCTGTTCTTTCTTGAATTCGTCCACCTTTCTGATTTCGAGAACGGTTTTCTGTTCTGATGGAACCGGATGCTTTAGAGCGGCGGGCACTACCAGCATTCCGAGATCGTATATATACATCACGGGAACGCGTATTGTTACTTCAACATCGCAGAAGGTCTTCTTTTCTCCTTCGGAGAGATTGATCTTTTCTCCGTTCGGAAGCATGTACTCAAAAGGCTCGCCTTTATAGGAATGGCCTTCAATCTCTACTACCCATACCGTTACCGGCTGCACATACATAGCCAGAAAAGATATAAGCACCATGACGCTAAGAACCGGATGAGCAAATTTTTGTATTACTTTTATTCCTTTTTTCATGATTGAATCCTCGTTTTTATTTTTTTTGATTACGTTAGTTTTCCCTAGCCTCGTAAAAGGCCGCGGAGAACCAACGTAATCGATATTCTAAAAGATCTTGATATCCTAAAATATTACCTTTTCACTATTTTGTCAATCATTTCCCTCACTCTCTCCTCATTTGCTATTATATGTATATCTAAAGTCCTGAACAGATTGCATAACTCACTCAAGAAAATAAAAAAATGAGCCACCACTTTTCAGCGGTAGCTCGAAGGGAATTTTTTTTATTGGAATATACTTCCGTGAGAACGGGTTCTTTCTCCCAGCTCTTTATACCCCAATATAGTCAGAATAATCCATGCCATCAACACCATCATCATTAGGAGCAAAATGGCATTTAAATCTGTAGAAAAATGCATCCCGAAGAACAGATCCCTGCCCATATGTAAAGAGCTCATAGCCTCTATAGAAACTAGCGCAAACAAAACTATGAATATGGCGCACCTTAGGTGGCGCCTTCTTAACAGCTTTCTATAATATTTTGTCATTTTTTTGTTTTTTAGAATATTAGATTAAGTTAGTTATTCCTGGTTTCGGAGAAAAACAAGAACAACTAACTTAATGCATGTTTTTTAAGGTGCGTAATGGGAAAAACTATCACTTATTACTAATACTGTCAATCATCTTTCCTGCCACCGCTCCATTTGCTCCTATATTTATAACCAAACCCCAACTTGGACCCCAACCGAGAGCCTTATTCGCTACAAACACCCCTTCAAAGGGTGTTTGTAGCTTACATAAGAGGTACCGTCTAATTGTTTAACTCAGAAATGGATATTGGATTGAAAGGACCTCTATATCATTATAAAAAAATCGGATATAAAAAAGCCGGTCTATACTAAAACCGGCTATAACATATTTATTCCGTTCAATTCTCTTAGGCCTGATTACCAAGGAACACTAAGCCACCAGATGTGTAGCTGCTTGCGCTGCAAAAACTATTTTGAAAGCCGTAGTTAAAACTGCGGTTGGTTAACCAGAAATATGGTATAAGGTACCGATAGACATCAATAGCTGAACAGACATAATTCGGAGTATTCCCGTTTTTACATAAAACGTCAGGATACATTGCGAATGCCATGCACATGTCAATCGGTCCGGATAGACAAAAACCTTCGGGCAAGCTATCCATTAGTTTTCGTTGGGCAGCTACGGAAAAACCCAGAAATGCATTGGGAAAGTAAACCCCGACAATGGATTCCTTTCTAACCGCTTCCAACAGCTTTTCATATCGGCTTTTTGCAGCAACGCAAATATTTTTGCTTAATCGGCCTACGTGATTATTTTTGAATTTTCTTTTTGTGAATTCTTTACAATATGATTTACCTACCGCTGTAATGAACACTTCGGTAGTTGTTCCTAGATCATCAACCTCCGTTTTCGGGAGTATGATCGGCAGAGCAGGCCCGTTAAGCAGATTCTTGGTCCGAGGATCGTATTCAAGTTGACTGATTAAATCAGCCGCTTTGACTTTAAAATCCGGTACTGACATTTCAGTACTTAAACCCGTTTCACCAAAACCCCGAGCAAACCTATTCCAGTAATCTATTAACGAAGGTTTCTCGATAAAACTCTCTGGAACAGCAACATTATCAAGAGTATTTAAAGACCCCGAAATTCTGCGTCCAGTGTCATCGAAAAGCATTTTACGCTTCTCAAAATCTAACCGCAGTTGGTGTGCGATTCCATCATTTTTTTCTATTTGCTTGTGCAGAGTAGTATTTTCTTCTTCTAAACGAGCAATTTCTTCGTGAAATTCTTTGTCGGATAATTCTTTTTCGTTTTTCATGTCTTTAATTTTTAAAGTTTTTGATTGTTTTTGTTTATTCTTAATGTCCATATAATCATAATTTGCTATTTTAGTATTTTATGTTATAATATAAATATTCATAAATAGCCTATAAATAAAGGGTATTATGAAATATTTATTATTTTGTTCGTACGAAATAACAAAATGGACCAGAAAATAATTGATAAAATGCAGAAATTAGGGCTTTCTGTCAAGGAAGCTCAGGTCTATATATATCTACTCTCTTCCGGTGGCGCCTATCCATCAAAAGTGGCTCTGGATACTAAGCTCAATCGCAGTACTGTCTATAAAATTTTAACCAGCCTCTCGGTTAAGGGCCTGGCGACGGAAATAGAGCACGGCAAGAAAATTTTTTATCAGCCGGAAACAATTAAGAAGCTCGAACGCTATGTCGAGTATCAAGTTGAACGCGCGCAGGAAGCAAAAGCTGCGGCTATCCAGATGATGCCTGAACTGGAAGAAATGTTCTCGCACGCTGAAAATCCTAAAGTTTCATTTTATAAAGGCAAGGAGCAGGTGATTGAAGCTTATTTACGCCATGTCCAGGTCGAGAAAGGTTATAAAATGACGGCAATCGTGAACGTCCAGCTTTTGAAACAATTCTTGCCGGACAAAGTCTTTAATTTTTATAGAAAAGAAAAAGAACGCCTAGGCATTACTGCCCGCGGCGTTACTTCTTCAACCGAATACAGTCATAGATTTCAAAAAGATACGCACCGCGGCATTAAACGGAGCATCTGGCCGGAATTACGCTATATTCCGGAAGATATTTTTTCCTTCTCTGCTGAAATGACTATGTTTGATAACAATAAAGTTTCGATCGTTAAGTTTGATGAACAAGACCCCATCGCTATTATCATCGAGGATAAAATGGTTCATGACATGATGAATATGATTTTTGAATTTATCTGGAAACGAGCAACACAGTAAGATACTCAAGCAACAAAATATATAATAAATTGTATATTCAGTTTTCCGGTCATTTAGAGAAGCCTCCCACAGAAAACATCTCTGATTATGGGGATGTTTTTGTTTAAAGAAAAGAAATGTATACTTACCGTATGAATAGAAAGCGATTAATAAAAATATTAGGTTACGTCGGAACGCTTGTCGCGATCGGCATGTTCCTGTCCTTGATCGAGATCGCGCGAGCGAATCTCCGCGGCGAAACCACGATCATCATCCAGCCTTTGATTACCATCCTTAACTGCTCGATCTGGTCGACCTACGCGATTCTCACTAAGGAACGGTTCGTCTTCGCTGCGAATATCCCTGGCGTATTGCTCGGCATCATTACGGTTATCGCCGCGCTGGCATCATCGAGATAACCCCTTCCACGAATCTTATGAAGCTCTACCTCTCATCCTATAGGCTCGGTAATAAAACCGAAGAGCTGAGAGCGATGATTCCCGCTGGAAGGATCGCCTACATTCCCAATGCCCTTGATTTTACCGGCGCCGACCCGGACCGGAAGAAATCGCACATCGAAAGAGATATGGATTCGCTCCGACATCTCGGCCTCGCGGTCAAGCTCATTGATATCCGGGATTATTTTGCTAACCCCGAGCTGCTGCCAGCCGTTCTCAAAAAGACTGGAGCCGTCTTCGTGAGCGGAGGCAATGTATTCGTGCTGCGCCAAGCGATGAAGCTGAGCGGTTTTGACATATTCCTTGCTTCCGCCAAGGAGCGCGGCGATTTTCTCTACGCCGGATCCAGCGCGGCCGGCGCCGTCCTGGCGCCCGACCTGAGAGCGTACGAGATCGTCGATACCCCGGAAGCTCCGTATCCGGGACAGGACATCATCTGGGAAGGATTGGGGCTGGTGCGCTTCGCCTTTATGCCCCACTGGCAATCCGATCATCCGGAATCGGCAGCTATTGAGAAGGGGATTGAATATTGCCGAGAACGCGGTATTCCCTGCATGCCCGTCCGCGACGGAGAGGTGATCATTATGGACACCCAGCTTCCTGATTAGAGGAGGCCACTGGACTGTTTCGAGCTATGCTGACACCATGACAGTATGAAAATATTCTTCATTTCCGACATCCATTACGGCCGCGACGCGAACTATGCTCCGGTCAATGGAAAGGAGTATGTAAATTCTTTCGGCGCCCAATTTGATTCCTCTGCCGAACGGCTGCGGCCCTTTTTGCCTACTCATGACTTGATAATCAACCTGGGAGATACGATCAATGAAATAGATGCCGAGCACGATACGACAAACTATAGAACTGTTCTCGATCTATTGTCAGTCGGCAAACCGCTCATATGCGTCGCCGGCAACCATGATCTCAATATCCTGTCGCGACAGGAACTTTCGGCAATCATCGGACAGCCGCTTTATCGCTCATTCGATCTCGGCGGCTACCATCATATCATTCTAGACGGTACTCGCGATGCAGACGGCGGACTTCACCGCATAGACAAGACACAATGCGAGTGGCTTGAACATGATCTCGCTCACAACACCTTGCCCGCCTTAGTCTACTGCCACTATCCGCTCGATGAACAGAGCCTTGAAAGCAATTACTATTTCAAAATGAAGCCGGAGCGAGCATTCATCAGCAATAAGCAGGAAGTCAGAAAGATTCTCGAAACGTGCGGCAGGGTCATAGCCGTCTTTAACGGACACCTGCATTTTGCACACGAAGAAACGATCAATGGCATCCGCTATATAACCGTTCCTTCTTTCTCGGAAAATGACGGTTCAGGCCAACCAAAGAAAGAATGCCTGAGCGCCGATGTTGTCGATCAATCATTATCTTTAACAACTATTGCCATATGAAAAAAGGATTTTTCGATAAACTTGAAGACATCGTCCGCGGCCGCCTGAGCCATAAGCCCATCCTCTATGCGATCATCGGCGGCATCGGCATCGTCTTGTTCTGGCGGGGCGTCTGGCACACGGCGGATTACCTCATGCTGCTCCTCACATCGAACCTCGGTCTCTCGACGACCGACTTGTCCGATGAGATATGGTGGGACGGGCCGCTGTCGCTGGTAGCCGGCTCTTTTCTCCTCCTTATCTCGGGCCTTTTCGTTTCCAGCTTCATCGGCAACGAGATTATCATGTCCGGGTTGCGCGGCGAAAAGAAGCTGTCTGAGAAGACCGAGGATGAAGTGAAGACGGAAGCGCATGCGATCGCCGATATCAGGGACGATACCCGGGAGATTTCCAAGAAGCTCGACAACCTGCTCAAGCCGAAGAATTAACGGCAGCATGCTATACTAAGGGTATATTCACTAACAAACCGCTATGAAAAAAGGGTACAAGGACAATATAGAGAATCTGACGACCGCGAATACGGATTTCCGCCGCGTCCTCTACACCGGCGCCCATTCGCAGCTCGTCCTGATGTCCCTCAAGCCGGGCGAAGACATCGGTTCCGAAGTCCATCCCGACAATGACCAGTTCTTCCGTTTCGAAGCCGGCCAGGGCAAGGTCGTCATCGACGGAACGGAATATGAAGTTGCCGACGGCGACGCGGTCGTCGTTCCGGCCGGCGCCGAACATAATGTCATCAACGCTTCTGATTCTGAGGAACTCAAACTCTATACGATCTACAGCCCGGCCCATCACAAGGACGGCATCGTCCGCGCGACCAAAGCCGACGCGATCGCCAATGAAGAAGAATTCGACGGCACGACGACTGAATAACCCGCGCAAACAAAAAACACCCGGTCCGCCAGCTGGCGGATCGGGTGTTTTTTCTGTTATATCTCTTCGCTGCCAACCGCTTCGGAAATCGAAGAGAAGCCGTCGCGGCGCATAAGGCGGACGAGCCCGCGGTTGATATCGGAAACGACCTGGGGTCCGCGGAAAATCATGCCGGTAATAAGCTGGACCAAAGAAGCGCCTGCGCGGATCTTCGCGTACGCGTCCTCAGCGGAAAAAATACCGCCGCAGCCGATGATGACGAATTCATGGCCCGCCTTATGGTAGATAGAACGGACAAGGTTATCGGACAGGCCGCGGACGACTGCGCCGCTCAAACCGCCTTTCTGCGGAACTTCGTCATCGACTATCGATTTATTGTTCCGGTTCTTTGTCAGGTTGGAACAGATAAAGCCCGTGATTGCGTATGTCCGCGCGATGTCGATGATGGCGTCGAGAGATGCCGGATACAGGTCGGCTGAAAGCTTGAGGAAGACCGGCCGCTGGTCGCCGAGCTCCTTCCGCAATTTCGTAAAATCAGCCAGCAGGTGGTCGAGCGGTCCGGGCTGCAAGAACGGCTGGCCGCCGACCGCGTTCGGACAGCTGATATTGATCGTATAGTACGAACCGATGTCGCGCTCCGCGAACGCCCGGTACGCGCGAAGATAGTCCGCGATGCCGTCGTCTTCCTCGCAGGTCGCCGCCGTATTCGTCTTGGCGATGCTGACGCCGAGCGGGATCATGAAGTCCATCTCCGCGAGGTTGCGGGCGATCACTTCGGCGCCGACATTCTTCAAGCCTGAATTGACAACGATGCTCTCCGATTTCTTCAGCCGCCAGAGCTTCTGGCCCGGATTTCCCGCGCACGGCCGACCGGTTACGGACCCGACTTCCATGAACCCGAATCCGACCGATGGCATGATCCTGGTCATCCGGGCGTCCTTGTCAAAGCCGGCTGCCAAACCGACCGGATTGGGGAAACGGATGCCGGCGACGGTCTGGACAAGCGCCGGATGCGAATAGCCGAAGGCGCACCGCGTCAATCCGCGCCCGAAAGCGGATTCGCCGAGCACCGATCCGACATTCGCCATCTGATCATGGACGACCTCCGGATCAGATAAGAAAAGGATCGGCTTGATGATCCGGCGATACGCCCAACCGAAAATCCGGTTTCGGGCTCCGAACCAACTTCCGCCACATATTGTTGTAAGAATATACATCGTGCTACTACATGTTGTGCATAACTTTAAAACCCTGCCTTTTTATTGGGCTTTCGCGGCTCTCGACCGAGGCGCTTTCCGTTGGTATAATAGTTTCGCAGTTTCGATACTAATAAATTATCACACAGGGCTATGTTTGTCACGAAGCAATTCCGCTTCGAAAGCGGGATCAAGTTCGTCCTCGGCTGGGCGGTTTCCTTCCTGATCCGCCTCATTCCCTTCCGCCCGCCCAATATCGAGCCCATCCTTGCCGTCCAAATGCCGTTTTCAAAAAAATTCGGCTTCCTGGCCGGCTTTTTCTTCGCCTTCCTGAATATCGTCCTCTACGACATCATCACCGGGAAAGTCGGGATCTGGACGCTCTTCACCGCCATGGCCTACGGCCTGCTCGCTCTCTTCTCAGTCTGGTACTTCAAGACCCGGCGGCGATCATACCATTTCGCCATCCACGCCCTGTACGCGACCGTGCTCTACGACGCCGCAACCGGATTGACGATCGGACCGCTCTTTTTCGGACAATCCTTCGCTTCGGCGTTCTTCGGCCAGATACCGTTCACGCTCTATCATCTTGCCGGCAATATCGCTTTCGGCGCGCTGGTCAGCCCGCTTATCTACCGCTGGGTGGCCGATAACCGCGGCCTGGAGCTCGGATCCCTGCGCCAACTTTTTATTCCCTCTCATAAAACCGTATGAATACCGCGAGCATCGTGATCGATTCCGTCCGTAAGCGCGACGGCCGCATCGAACCGTATGATTCCAACCGCATCGAACAAGCGGTCGCCAAGGCCTTCGCCGCTACCGGCGAGCCGGCCGACGGCTTCCCGAAGCAGGTTGCCGATAAAGTGCTCGCGAGCCTTATCAAGCTCAAGAAGGTCTCGGCTGACGCGAGCTTCATGCCGACGATCGAGATCATCCAGGACCTGGTCGAAGAAGAGCTGATGGCGAACGGTTTCCTCAAGGTTGCCAAATCGTACATCCTCTACCGCAAGGAACGGAGCGAAGCCCGCCGGCAGACGCCGGTCGTCCCGGCCCATGTCCGCGAGCTTGCCGACAGCAGCAAGAGATATTTCCGGAACTCGCTGTCCGAATTCGTCTTCTACCGCACCTACGCCCGCTGGATAGATGCCGAACATCGCCGCGAAACCTGGGTCGAGACTGTCGGCCGGTATATCGGCTTCATGCGCGAGCGGCTCGGCGACAAGCTGAGCGACGCCGAATATGATGAGATCGAAGAGGCGATCCGGCGGCAGGAAGTGATGCCGTCGATGCGGCTCCTCCAATTCGCCGGCCCCGCGATCCGCGCCACGAACGTCTGCGCCTACAACTGCTCGTACATCGCTCCGGAAAGCTTCCAGGACGTCGCCGAAATCATGTATGTCTCGATGTGCGGCACCGGTGTGGGCTGGTCGGTGGAAAGCCAGAACGTCCAGAAGCTCCCGCAGATCGAACGCCAAACCGGCGACCGCAAGCCGCGCCATACTGTCCCGGACAACAAAGAAGGCTGGGCAAACGCCCTCGCCCTCGGCATGAACACCTGGGCTGAAGGCTCGGACATCGATTTTGATTTCTCGCTCCTGCGTCCGGCCGGCGCGCGCCTCAAGACGATGGGCGGCAAGAGTTCCGGCCCCGACCCGCTGCGCCGCTTGCTCGAATTCACGCGGCGGAAGATGCTCGCCCGCCAAGGCAAGCGCCTGCGCAACATCGACCTCCACGACATCATCTGCATGATCGGCGACTGCGTCGTCGCCGGCGGCGTCCGCCGCAGCGCGATGATCTCGCTTTCCGACCTCGATGACACCGATATCCGCGATGCCAAGAAAGGCCAGTTCTACCTGACGGAACCGCAGCGCAGCCTCGCCAACAACTCCGCCGTCTACTCGCGCAAGCCGTCGAGCGAGGAATTCCTCGATGAATGGATCTCGCTCATGAAATCCGGCTCGGGCGAACGCGGCATCTTCAACCGCGGCTCCCTCGTCAAGACGATGCCGGAACGCCGCATCAAGCTGCTGCGGTCCTATAAAGGCTACTTCGACGGATCCGATACGCTCGTCGGACCGATCGGCACCAACCCCTGCGGCGAGATCATTCTCCAATCAAAACAGTTCTGCAATCTATCCGAAGTCGTCGCCCGTCCTGAGGATACGGAAGAGACATTGCTCCGCAAAGCCCGCCTGGCCGCGCTTCTCGGAACCTTCCAATCGACCCTGACTCACTTCCCGTATCTTTCCAAGGGCTGGCAGGAGCATTGCGAAGCCGAACGCCTGCTCGGCGTCTCCGTTACCGGTCAGTGGGACTCTCCGGCCGCCCGGCAGGCGGACATCCTCGCCAAACTGAAAACGGCGGCCGTTTCCGCCAACGCCGAATACGCCGAACGTTTCGGCGTCAACGCCTCGACATCGGTTACTTGCGTCAAACCGTCCGGAACCGTTTCCCAGCTTGTCGACTGCGCCTCCGGCATGCACCCGCGCCATGCGCCGTACTATATCCGCCGCATCCGCATCGCCGCCACCGACGCTCTCTTCAGGATGCTGCGCGACCAAGGCGTGCCGTACCTGCCGGAAGTCGGGCAGAGCGAAGGCACGGCCTCGACATACGTCTTCGAATTCGCGGTCAAATCGCCGGACGGATCCGTCTATAAGAATGATTTGTCCGCCCTGACGTTGCTCGAGCATTGGAAGACCGTCAAGCTCGCGTATACCGAACATAATCCCTCGGTCACCATCTCGGTCAGCGAAGACGAATGGGTCGGCGTCGCCAACTGGATCTATGACAACTGGGACATCGTCGGCGGCCTGTCCTTCCTCCCGCGCTCAAACCACGTCTACCAGCTGGCTCCGTACGAAGAGATCGACGCGCAGCGCTACGAAGAGATGAGCAAGCGGTTCGCGGGCATCGACTTCGCGAAGATCGTGACATACGAAGCCGAAGACGAGACTGAAATGAAACGCGAGCTGGCCTGTGCCGGCGGCGCCTGCGAACTATGAGCGGCTTTTATACCGGAAAAGGGGATGACGGGACATCGGCGCTGTTCGGCGGGGGCAACCGGCTGCCGAAAGACAGCTCCGTCTTTGAATTTCTCGGCAGCCTGGATGAATTGAATTCCTGGCTCGGGGTATGCAAGGCCTGGCTGCGGCAATCCGAAAGCGCCGACACGAAGCTCCTCTCGGACATGCTCAGCCAGTCGCAGGAGTATCTCTTCATCATCCAGGCTCAGGCGGCCGGCGCCGACCAACGGCTGTCGCCGGGCAGCCTCAAGCAGCTCGAAAGCGCCATCGCCACCCTGGCTTCCAGCCTCGAACCGGCGCACAGCTTCGTCGTCCCGGGAGCGAGCCTGCAAAGCTCCATCCTTGATGTCGGCCGCACCGTCGTCCGCCGCTGCGAACGCGATTGCATCCGGTCGACCGCTGAACAGCCGCTGCCGGACCAGGCCGCCGTAGTCGCGTACCTGAACCGCTTGTCGAGCCTACTCTACGTCATGGCCCGCTTCATAAACCGCCGGCGCTCCATCGAGGAGACTGCGCCCTCGTACGATGAGGCTTGAAAAAACCAGCAGAAGCGCCTATAGTAGAGGGGCATTACTATGAAAGCCGTACTCCCGAAACAGGCGTTTGAACGCAATGCCAAGGTCTATAAAGTCTTGGCTAACGAAAAGCGCCTCGAAATCCTCAATAACATCAAGCACCGCGAGCTCTCGGTCGAGCAGCTGCTTAAGATTACCCGCTTGCCGAAAGCGAACCTTTCCCAGCACCTGGCGTTGCTCCGCCATAGCCGCCTCGTCACCACCCGCAAGCAAGGGCTCAACGTCTTCTATACGATCATCGATCCGGATATCATCGAGCCCTGCGCGATCCTGCATTCTCTCTGGAAGCAAAAACGGATTTCCTGATTCCTCCCCGACCGGCCGCCAGGCCGGTCCCTTCGGCTTGACTATATACCCCAGGGGGGTATATGATAAAAATATATGAATCATACCAACGACCGGCTCATCCGCCGGCTTAAGATCATCGAAGGCCAGGTCCGCGGCCTCGAAGACATGATCGCCCGCGGCGAATACTGCATCGATATCATCACGCAGACATCCGCGGTCAAGCGGGCGCTCTCCGGCGTCGAAGACGTGCTGATGGAGAACCATCTCTCGCATTGCCTCGTCCGCCACGTCAAGAAAGGCAACGGCAAGCAGGCGACCGGCGAGATACTGAAGGTGTATAGATTAAAACGACAATAACTATGTCTAAGATAATCGTCGGTGTAACCGGCATGCACTGCGCGTCCTGCGCCTCGATCATCGAACGCACGCTGGCTGAGACACCGGGCGTCCGTTCGGTTTCCGTCAATCCGGGAACCGAGACAGCGACACTCGACATCGAAGCGGACACCTCCGTCGCTTCGTTATCGAAACGGATCGAACGCTTCGGCTATCGGCTCGCCGTGCCCGAAGCCGAATCCTCTACTGACGGTTCTCCGGCCTACCGTCTGGCCGTATCCTTGTCGATCGCCGGCCTCAGCCTGGCCATCATACTTTGGGACATCGGCAGCCGCCTCAGCATCGTTCCCGAAATGACCGAAGCGACCGAGTCATTCTTCCATCACCTCCTGCCGGTGATGGCGGTCTATATCTTCGCGACTATCGGCCGGCCGTACCTCTCCGGCCTCCGGCGATTCATCCGTACCGGCCACGCCGACATGGACACGCTGATAGGCCTCGGTACGAGCGCCGCCTTCATCTATAGCTTTATCCTGAGCGCTTTTGAGAACCAGCTCGCCTCCTACCTTGACGTCTCGCACACCTATTACGACGTGACGATCATCGTCATCGTCCTGGTCTCGCTCGGACGATTCCTTGAGAACCGCGCGAAGAAACGCACCGGCGTTGCGATCAAGGCCCTGCTCGGCCTGCAGGCAAAAACCGCCCTTGTCCTGCGCAACGGCGTCGAGAAAGAGACTGCGATCGCGGATGTCAGCATCGGCGACCATATCATCATCAAGCCGGGGGCAAAGATTCCGGTCGACGGCATCGTGCGCGGAGGCGAGTCCTTCGTCGATGAAAGCATGATCAGCGGCGAACCGACGCCGGTAGAAAAGCGCCCGGGCGACCGTGTCGTCGCCGGCACGATCAATACCAACGGATCGCTCACCTTCGAAGCGACCAAAATCGGCTCCGATACCCTGCTTGCCCATATCATCGACCTTGTCCGCGCGGCCCAATCGTCAAAAGCGCCGATCCAAGCGGTGGCGGATAGGATCTCGGCTGTCTTCGTACCGATCGTCCTCGGTATCGCCTTCCTGAGCGCGGGAGCCTGGCTTGTATTCGGCATTCCCGCTCTCGGATTCTCATCGTCGCTGTCGCACGCTCTCTCGTCATTCGTCGCCGTCCTTATCATCGCCTGCCCCTGCGCTCTCGGTTTAGCGACGCCGACCGCCATCATCGTCGGCGTCGGCAAAGGCGCCCGTGCCGGAATCTTGATCCGCGACGCCGCCACGCTGGAACGCCTGCGCAGCGTCACAGCGCTCGTCATCGACAAGACCGGAACCGTTACCGAAGGCAAGCCGCGGCTCGAATCGATCGAAGCCCTGTCGCCAACGGCAGAACGCGAGATCCTCACGCTCCTGGCTTCGCTTGAACAACGATCCGAACATCCGCTCGCCGGCGCGATCGTTACGGAAGCTGCCGCTCAAGCTATCGCCCTCCTGCCGGTAGACAGATTCATGAGCCATAGGGGCCGCGGCATCGAAGGCCGTATCAACGGCAACCTCTATCGCGCAGGGACTCCGGCCTTCCTCGCCGAACATGGCATCGATGCGCCGGCAATGGACAATGCAACCGGCAGGACACCCGTTCTCTTCGCGGATGAGACAGCGGTGCTGGCGATCGCCTGGATTACCGATCCGATCAAGCCGGCCGCAGCCGATGAAATCGCCCGGCTCAGGTCAGCCGGATTGGACATCGTCATGATGACCGGGGACAATAAAGACGCCGCCCGCCGGATCGCCGCTGAAGCCGGCATCGATACGGTCATGGCCCGCGCCCTGCCTGAAGATAAGATCGCCCATATCAAGCGGCTGCAAGCCGAGAAGAAGGTCGTCGCGATGGCGGGCGACGGGACGAATGACGCTCCCGCCCTCGCCCAAGCCGATGTCGGCATCGCCATGGCCACAGGCACGGATGTCGCGATCGAATCGGCCGGCATCACCCTGCTCCACGGCGATATCTCAAAAATCGGCCAAGCGATCCGCCTCTCCCGCCTGACCATGAACGGCATCAAGCAGAACCTGTTCTGGGCCTTCATCTATAACCTGATCGGGATACCGCTCGCCGCCGGACTGCTCTTCCCGTTCTTCGGCATCACGCTCAACCCGATCTTTGCCGGAGCCGCCATGGCGCTGTCGAGCGTCTCGGTCGTCGCTAATTCACTGCGCCTGAATACCAAACGATTATAATATGCAACGCTTTTCTTTTGCCGTAATCGGCATGCACTGTTCGGCCTGCGTCCTGCTCACCGAACGGGAACTCGGCGCCGTCGAAGGAGTTTCTCAGGTTACCGCGAACCTCCGGCGCAATCGCATCGAGGTCGAAGGCGATTTCGGCGACCGCAGCCGCGAAGACATCCGACGACAGCTGAGCGCGGCGATCGAACGATATGGCTACCGGCTATCCGAAACCGAAGAAGAACCTGCTTCATCCGCCGCTGATTTCAGCTGGGCCGCGCTCATCGCTCTGGCCGCGATAGCCATCTTCCTCGGGCTCCAGAAACTCGGCATCGCTAATCTGATCACGGCCTCGACCGTCGGTTTCGGTACGGCCTTCGCTATCGGCCTTGTCGCCTCAGTCTCAAGTTGTATGGCCGTCGTCGGAGGCCTTGTCTTATCATTGTCGGCAACATATGCTAAAGCCGGAAAAATCCGCGCCCATGTCATGTTCCATCTCGGACGGATCATCGCCTTCTTCCTGCTCGGAGGCCTGCTCGGAGCGGCCGGCGCCTTCCTCCATCTCAGCGCCGTCGCGACCACAATCCTCGGATTAGGCGTCGCTGTAATCATGGTCATTCTCGGGCTCAACCTGCTCGACATCCCGTTCTTCCGTCGCTTCCAACTGACAATGCCCCAATCGATCGGGAAGCGGGCATTCGGCTTCGCCAGCTCAACGGCGGCGCCGCTGCTTATCGGAGCAGTAACGTTCTTCCTGCCCTGCGGGTTCACCCAGTCGATGCAGCTCTACGCATTAACGACCCATGATTTCTTCACGGCTGCGGGGCTGATGCTCAGTTTCGCCCTCGGCACGCTGCCCGTCCTCGGCCTGCTGAGCATCGGTTCAAGCGTTGCCGAACGCCTGCAAAAACACTCCGGAATCGCCTTCAAGGCGATGGGGATCATCGTCCTGTTCTTCGCACTCTTCAATATCCTCAATTCGCTCGCGGCGCTCGGCGTCTTGCCTCCGCTCTTCAACCTCTAGTATACTGGCTATATGAAAACGCTTGTCATCATCCTTGTCTGCGCCGCGGGTGCGATTACCTATTTTTCCTTCCGTCCGCAGGCACCGGCCGTCACCACCTACGGAGATTCGGCCTCGATCAGCCAAAATGTGAGCCAAGATTCTGATCGCCAGATTATCTTGATACAAGCTAAGGGCGGATACGCTCCGCGCCTTACCACTGCCAAAGCCGGCGTACCGACCATCCTGCGGGTTGAAACCAACGCGACCTTCGACTGCTCGTCCGCCCTGCGCATCCCGGCCCTCGGCTACAGCGGCAACCTGCCACCTTCCGGAACGACCGATATCGAGGTCCCCGCCCAGACCGCCGGCACGACGCTGAAAGCTTTGTGCAGCATGGGGATGTATAATTTCTCGATCGACTTCAAAAGCTAGGCGCTAAAAAACAGCCTCCGTCAGGAGGCTGTTTTTGATTTCAGTTAATACGATAATCCGTAACCGTACGCGAACAGCGGATCAGAGGTATCACGCTTTTCGACCTGCTCCATCGAACGAGGCCAGGCGAGCGGAAGCTTGCCGGAAAAATTCTCTCTGCCGGAAAGGACGTCTGTGATGCCGCCGCCTTCGGTTCCCGGCAACCAGGCCATCACGGCCGCATCTACGTTCGCCAGCATGTCGGTGATAATGAGCGGCCGGCCGGCAAGGACCAGCAGGATTGTTTTGTCAGCGGATGAACGGGCTTTCATGATGCGCTTCGTATCTTCGGGCGACAGCTCGAGGCTATCGCGGTCTCCGGCGCCTTCGGCATACGGCTGCTCGCCGATAACGACGATCGCAACGTCGGCTTTCTTAACATCAGCCCGATCAGCCATCGGATTGTAGATGATCTCGGAATCGGAAAATTGTTCGCGTACAGCGGTCAGGATCGATGTCCCCGGCGTCGCGTCGCCGTGCGTACCCTGCCATTGGATCGTCCAGCCTCCGGCCTGCATGCCGATATCGTCGGCGGCGCGGCCGACGACCAGGATCTTTTTCGGCTGCTGGATAGGCAGCGCCTGGTTGTCGTTCTTCAGCAAGACAAGCGATTCACGCACCGCCCGGCGGGCGACTGCCCGATGCTCGTCCGATCCGACTATCGGGCCCTGATACGGATCAAGCAATGGAGCTTTAAAAAGATTGATCGACTGCTTCGCTCTCAAGATGCGGGTCACTGCGTCATCGATTCGGGACTGGGGGATATCGCCGTTATTGACGGCATAGGTAATGTTACTGATGAAGGTATCGTAATCAGCGGGCAGCATTACCATGTCCATGCCGGCATTGATAGCCGTGGCAATGTCGTCGTAATAATCATCTGAAATCTGGTCGACAGCTCCCCAATCGGAAACCAGGAAACCTTTGAAGCCGAGCTGATCCTTGAGCACGCCGGTCAGGAGTTCCTTGTCGGCGCTGACTTTCTTGCCCTGGATAGAGCTTCGGGAAACCATGATGCTCATCGCTCCTTCCTCGACCGCCTGTTTGAACGGCTCAAGATACCGGTTCGTAACGACGGACGCATCCTGCGGGATGTCCCCTTGGTCGAGCTTATAGTCTTTCGATGTCTGCCAAGTCTCGGCACCTTCGCCAATGAAATGCTTAGGTGTCGCGAGCACGCCGGCTTTCTGGATGCCGCGTTGATAGCGGCGCCCCATTTCCGTCACGAGCCTGATATCGGTTCCGAAACATTCGTACACCCGGCCCCAGCGCATATCGTCAGGTACGGAGAGCACCGGAGCGAAATTCCAATTGGCTCCGGTCGCTTTCATTTCTTCACCGGTAATACGAGCCGTCTCTTCGACAAGATCGGCATCGCGCGTGGCTCCGAGCCCGATGTTGTGGGGAAAGATCACCGCGCCTTCGACATTACCGTGCCCGTGGACAGCATCGACGCCGTAGAGTATCGGAATGCCCGATTGGGAGCCGAGAGCGGCTTCTTGATACGCTTTGACCATCGTATACCAATGATCGGGCGTATTGATCGGCGGATTGCCGCCGCCGCCAGACAACACCGCGCCGACCGTCTTACGGCCGGCGTCTTCCGACGAAATGACATTCTTATCGACAAGCACCATCTGGCCGATCTTTTCCGCCAGGCTCAAGCGCGAAACGATCGCGGCGATCTCTTTCTCGCTACCGCTGTCTCCGGCGTGGAGCTGGCTCGGCGCCTGGTTCTTCCAGACGACATAGCCAGCGGCGGCAAAAAAAAGACCGAGGCATATATATAATATAAGTCTAGGTTTCATGCATAGTACTACGTACGACTAACGATTATGTAACAGTTGGCTCTACGACTCGACCATGATTGAGAGGGCGATAGCGGCGGCAATCGTCAAGATGAGGCCGATTACCTGGTGTTTTTTGATCTTTTCCTTATTAAACGTTAAACCGAGGCTGACCGCCAGGGCGATATATCCTTCGCTGATACCGGTCGCGACAGCGAGCGGCAGCAAGGTCATACTGTATGAGTACGCCACCCAACCGAGCGTATCGAGGGCAGAAGTCCAGAGGATCAGGGCGGGGCGTCGGCGGATATCCGAGACGATTTCACGCGGCCCCACCCGCATGAGTATATAGCCGCCGGTAATCAAGGCCATCACGACGCCGGTAAACCAATTCACTATCAACGGGCTCGTTTCTCGCGAGCTGAA
>CAYTLN010000008.1:0-24603 GCA_964438845.1 uncultured Gammaproteobacteria bacterium | reverse complement strand
TCACGACGCCGGTAAACCAATTCACTATCAACGGGCTCGTTTCTCGCGAGCTGAAGCCGAACATGAAGTTCTCAGCGCCCATGCAGGCTGTCGTCACGACTGCCAATATCACTCCGGCTTCGAGCTTAAGCTTCTTGAGATGGCTCAATGACGAGAGCGAAAGCAAGGCTATACCGGCTACCATCAGCGCGATCACTCCTGTCTGGGGAAACGTGACTGATTCACCGAGAAACACGGCGGCGAAGACTGCCGTCACGACAATCTCGAAGGCGAATATCGGTTCGACGACTGCCAATTTTCCTTCTTTAAGGCTCTCGAATAACAGCAGTGCCGAAGCCGTACTGACGAGGCTCGTCACAAAAAGAAGGATAAGATCGCCACGGGCTGCCGGACCGAATAGCGCCGGAATATCGCTCCAGACGAAAGGCAATAGGGCGATTCCGCCGAAAGCGCATATATAAAACAAGGAAATCCAATCTCCGAATTTCCGCGTACTTTTTTGGATCAAGAAATCACCGACGCCCCAAGAAAAGAAGGCTGTCAATGCGAAGAGAGCTCCCATATATTCCTAGTGTAGCGTATCTCGTATGTACTGCAAAGCCACCCTTTCCGTCTTTCCCGGCCTTTCCTGCTATACTGAGGATATGAATATCCTCTCCCTCAATTGCTGGGGCGGGCGGCTCAAAGAGGCCCTAACCGCCTTCATCTCAAGCCGGCAGGACATCGATGTCTTCTGCCTGCAAGAAGTATTCTCAGCTGATGATCCGAGATCGGCTCAAGGCTATCGGCCTGATTATGACTTTAAGCTCTATAACGATATCGCCGCCTTGCTGCCGGGCCATACGGGTTACTTCGGCGAAAACGAGACAGACAGCCTGTGGGAGCTCGCCATCTTTGTCCGCAAAGGCATCGCTATCGAAAGCTCTGGCAGCCTGCCGATCTGCCGCTTGCCCGATGACCATCCGCGCCATCTCCAGTATGTTACCATCCGCACCGACACGACTCTCCTGACTGTCGCTCATCTCCATGGCGCCTGGATCCGAGGAAGCAAGCTCGATACGCCGGAACGTCTCCGCCAATCCGAGACGATCCTCGGCTTCCTTAAAAATCTACAAGGAGATATCGCCCTGCTCGGAGATTTTAATCTCATGCCTCACACTGAAAGCATTCATTTATTAGAAGTACGGTTCAGAAACCTCATTTCTGAATATAATATCCGGACCACGAGAAACAAATATTGCACCAAAACAGCCGACTTGTTCGCTGACTACGCTTTTGTCTCGGAAGGTATCGATGTCGATAATTTTTCAGTCTTGTCCGATGAAGTCTCGGACCACGCTCCGCTCCTCCTGTCGATTAACCTATGAAACGCGCTTGGAAAATCACGCTCATCACGCTCGGAGCGATCATCGCCGCCGAACTCTGCATCTTAATCGCCGGTTTTCTAGCGGTCCGTTTCCAATGGACGAATGTCGCCGGGGAAGCTGATCCGAATTCGAATCTCTACGCCGCGGAATTCAACTCGTCAGCCTCCACGCAAGAAGGCTTTCCGAATTCGCTGCCGATGAACGGATCGGTCTACGGTCCGAATGAAGCGGCCCAGTGGTGCAAGATCGACGCGGCCGCCGACAAGAGCCCGTTCAATGCCGCCCGTATCCTGGCCGCCTTCCAGGAATCGAAATCCGATACGCTCCTGCGCCGGATGCTCTTCGCTCTCAGCCTGCGCCTCCCCGACCGCGAGGCCTTTGCCGCACGGTTGGCTGCCTGCGAAACATCGCCAGCTACGGTATCGCTCGCTGCAATCACCGGCCGGCTCAAAGATGCGTCAGGCAAGAATCTCTATGCCTGGCAGGAATATGAGCCGTGGCACATTATCCGCCAAGGGCTCGTCAAAGACAAAGCGACGATTTACAAGGCCGCCGAGCAAGCCGGCGTCCAACCGCGGCTCCTCGTCTCGGTGGCAATCGTCGAGCAGCTCCGCCTCTATTACACCCAGCGGGAACTGTTTGAAAAAGTCTTCAAGCCGCTCGAGATCCTCGCTAACGCGAATAAGATGGCCTGGGGCGTCATGTCGATCAAAGAAAACATGGCTATCGCGACCGAGAAACACCTGACCGACACCGCCTCGCCATACTTCCTCGGCCCGGAGATGTCGCATCTGCTCGATTACCCGGCGGGAACGAATATCAGCCGAGAGCGGTATAACCGCCTGACACGCGAACGCGACCATTTCTATTCATATCTGTATGGCGGCCTGATCATCCGGCAGTTTGAAGCGCAGTGGGAGCGAGCCGGCTTCCCGATCTCGTATCGGCCCGAAGTCGTCGCGACACTCTTCAATATCGGCTTTAATAATTCCGAACCGAAGGCAACGCCGGCAGTCGGCGGCTCGACAATCACGATCGAAGGCAAGAAATATTATTTCGGTTCGCTTGCCTACGAATTCTATTACTCCGGCGATATGATGGACGAATTCCCATATAAATAAAAACGACGGATAGAGCTATCGCGTCGTTAAAAAACTTTGTACTCACCACCGGGTTCCTCCTATATATGCCGTAGTTATCAGAACGATCGCCGTCAAAGACACTATCAACGCTATCGATCCGATAATGACCTGGATTGGTGTACAAGGAGCCGCCTCGTTCGTGGCTGGATTATTAACGTTCATATGCTACCCGCCTTTCTTGCCTGAAGATATACCATGCCATCCCTTGATAGTCAATCATATGAAAATCACTTCTCATAACATTATAAAAATCGCCAAACAACAGGGAAATAAGAAACGTGCGCTCGGAGCCGGGCGGTATTTCAAGACTGGGCCGGGGGAATACGGCGAAGGCGACATCTTTTGCGGCCTGACCGTTCCGCAGTGCCGAATGATCGCTAAAAAATTCAGTGAGCTGCCGCTTTCGGAAATCCAGAAATTGCTCAGATCAGAAATTCATGAAGTCAGGCTGATCGCCCTGTTGATTCTGGTCGGTCAATATGCTGCGGGCAGCAACAAAAAAGAGTTGGTTAGTTTTTATCTGAAAAATACCCGCTATATCAATAACTGGGACCTCGTCGATGTCTCCGCCCACAAGATTCTCGGCGATTGGTTCCTCGACAAGAGGACAGCGATCCTTGGACGGCTCGCCGCGTCTAAGAATATCTGGGAACGACGAATAGCGGTCCTCGCCTGCTTCCCGCGGATTGCCCATAATGATTTTAGGCTCGCCCTCGCGCTGGCCGAAAAACTGCTGGCAGATAAGCACGATTTGATGCATAAGGCGGTCGGGTGGATGCTGCGGGAGCTGGGCAAGAAGTCGATCGCAGATCTGCGCAGATTCCTTGACGCCTATGCTTCTACTATGCCACGGACAATGCTGCGATATGCGATTGAAAAATTGCCGCCAACAGAACGGAAGAAATATCTCGCTGTACGAACGCTGGTATAAAAATCCCCACCTTCGCGCTCAGTGGGGACGTACATTTTTTATTGAAGTAAAAAATGACAAAAATCTTTTGTCCGGTAAAGGTAACCGCCCTGAGTCCTGGCCGGGTAGGGTTTCCCGAATGAAGTGTCTGATGTAGCACCAAGAGGGTTGACGATCGGCTAGACAATCTAGAACGTTTAGAAAAAATTTCACTGAAAAAGCTCATGGCTCCGTCGGTTCCATACGGCCTCCTCTTTTAGACCAACCTACCTTCTCCGAAGTATCTCTGCCCCGAGGAACGGGATACTGCGGATGCTC
Source organism: uncultured Gammaproteobacteria bacterium (assembly GCA_964438845.1). Lineage (GTDB taxonomy): Bacteria > Patescibacteriota > Patescibacteriia > Patescibacteriales > Patescibacteriaceae > Patescibacterium. The sequence goes on along the minus strand of CAYTLN010000008.1, from coordinate 20,866 downwards.
TCGCGAAGTACCGGTTGCAAAAATATACAAAGAACGAAAAGAACGAAGAACATACTACACACGATAACGTTCCCCGGCAGGTTCGTCAAGAACTATTTCTGGCAACCGGCGCAGAGGCCGTAGAATGACAGCGCGTGCCGGACGACCTTGAACCGCGCCAGCTTCCTGATCCGCCTCTCCTGCTCCGTAAAATCATCAGTGAGCTCTATCCGGCTCACTTTTTTGCAATCAAGACAGACGATATGATGAGCATGCCCCTCCGGGACCCGCTCATACCGCGGTTGGCCGTCTTCGAATACGACCTCCTGAATCACTCGTTGTCCGAGCAGGGAATCCAGTTCGCGATAGATGCTCGTCTTATGCGGCTTGATGCCTCGACGAGCGAGTCGAGCTAGCAGACTCCGAGGAGACAGCGGAGTGTCCGACTCAGAAAACACCGCGGCTAGCCCTCGTCTCAAAAGAGTCATTTTCTTTCCGTTTTCCTGAAGCTTGCGCAAGAATAAAGATTGGCTTGACATATTTGCGGGTGATAGACTACTATCATAGTAACGCAACTAAGTTGCATTTGTCAATCAGTCCATCTTATGATTCTATCCACTCTCGGCGCCATCGCTATCGTTTCGGCAATCTCGCTCATCGGAGTCATTACCCTTTCGCTCTCGACTAAACGTCTCAAGAGCGTTTCCTTATTGCTCGTCAGCCTGGCGGCAGGGACGCTCATCGGCGATACCTTCATCCATCTCTTGCCTGAAGCGCTCGAAGAAAGCGCCGATCCTTCACGCATCTGGTACGGCGTTATCGGCGGCATCATCCTCTTCTTCATCTTGGAAAAGATCATCCATTGGCGGCATTGCCACCTGCCCACTGCCAGCGACCATCCGCACCCGCTCGGCACAATGAATTTCATCGGCGACGGACTGCATAATTTCTTCGACGGCATGCTCATCGCCGGCGCCTTCGCCGTCGACAGCACGCTCGGCATCGCCACCACTATCGCCGTCATCTTCCATGAGATTCCCCAAGAAATCGGCGACTTCGGCATCATGATCCATGCCGGCTACAGCAAGGGCAAGGCGCTATTCCTCAACTTTGCCAGTTCGCTGTTCGCTTTTGCCGGCGCCGCCATCGTCATGATCTGGGCGACAGTCAGCGAACAGGCGGGGGAATGGCTTATCCCGGTTACCGCTGGGGGCTTTCTTTATATCGCGGTTTCCGATCTAATCCCCGAACTGAAAAAAGAGAATGGCACGATCGCTTCGCTTTCCCAGCTGCTTCTCATCATCGTCGGCCTGGCGATCATGTATGGCCTGAAATTTATCGCTGAATAGCGCCTTTGAACATACACATTCTCACGATCGGCTTGCTTGCTTATTTGTTTTAGGTCTCATTGTCCCATATACTTAACTACATGAAGAAGGTAAGCCTCATATTTGCGCTGATCATATCATTGGCCGCTCAACCGGTATGGGCCCAAGAATCGCCGTACGGAGATTCCGGAGCCGATGTGCCGCGTCCAGCCGAGTTCTTCACGGCTCGAATCACCTCAATCGATGATCAAGGGCTCGTCAACGAAGAAGCCGATAAGCAATACTACCAAACAGTAACAGTCCGATTTCTAGACGGACCCGAACAAGGCAAAGAAGTCCAGATTACGACAACGAATTACTACCCCAAAGCGGCCCCGGAACAAGAGCTCAAGGCCGGAGACAAGATTGTAGTTTCCAAGACGACCGGATATGACGGCGAAAGCATCTATCAAATCAATGACCATTACCGGCTCGATCGGATCGTCATCATCTGTCTCTTTTTTGTAGCTCTTGCTCTCTGGCTCGGCAAGAAACGCGGGCTGACTTCTCTACTCGGACTCGGCTTCAGCATCGCCGTCCTTTCCTGGTATATCGTTCCGCAAATACTCGAAGGCAAGAACCCGTTCCTGATCATCCTTACCGGCTCGACAGTCATCCTCGCTCTTTCACTCTACCTTGCACACGGCTTCAGCCGTCGGACTTCGATCGCCCTCGGCAGCACTGTCCTGACCTTGATCGCCGCCATTATCATGTCGATCGTCTTCGTAAAGTTCGCGCGCCTCTTCGGCCTCGGATCCGAAGACGCCTATTTCCTTATCTTCGCCCGAGACTCGATCAATCTCCAAGGCTTATTGCTCGGCGGCATCATCATCGGTACGCTCGGCGTCCTCGATGATATCACCACAGCCCAGACCGCCGTCGTCGAAGAACTGCGCCGAGCCAATCCGTCGCTCAGCCGGGCCGAACTCTATAAACGCGGGCTCTCGGTCGGGCATGAGCACATCGCCTCGCTCATCAACACGCTCGTCCTCGCCTATGCGGGCGCATCCCTGCCGGTCTTCCTCCTCTTCGCCATCAACCGCTACCAGCCGGTTTGGACAATATTCAACAGCGAATTCGTCGCTGAAGAAATCGTCCGCACGCTGGTCGGATCCTGCACGCTGATCCTGTCCGTCCCGATCGCGACATTCCTCGCCGCCTACTTCCTTTCCCGGCCGGGCGTTGCTTTCTCGGCTGATGCCCCGGCTTCACATCATCATTAATATCATATGAATCTCGCCGCTCGTCTTGACAAGCTGAACCTCGCAGGCGAACAATGGCGCGCCCGCTACTACGCCCCGCTGCTCCGTCTCTGCCGCTGGCTCCATATCAGCGCCAGCCAAGTGACGGTTTTTCGCGTTATTCTCGCCGCCGCCTACGCCGTTCTCATACTTCGCTCGGCAACGGTCGCAATCATCCTCATCATCGCTTCCATTCTGCTCGATACCTTCGACGGCGCGCTCGCGCGTTACCTGAAGACCGATAGCGACCGCGGGAAATTCATCGATGTCCTCGCCGATCAGATAACGTTCGTCTTTCTCTGCCTCGGACTGATCCGCTGCCTGCCCGACTTGTCGCATCCGATCGCTACGGCGATGGTGACGATCCCGCTCGCATATCTCATGGCGATGGTATCGATGAACGAACGCAAGACCAGCGGCTGGATCATCCGCCCCCAGGCGCGGATGACAACGTACAAAGCCGTCTTCATCGCGGTCATTCTCGGTTTCCTCTGGCACTGGTGGGACGAGCCGGCCCTCCGCAAGCTGTCCTGGATCATCGCGGTCGCCGCCGGCGTCCATTTCTGCTCCCATTTTTATCGGTTCGCCCGCCGCGGCAAATCCCATCTCTAGGCGTTTCTACGCCCTCATCGTAAAGCTAAAAACAAGGCAAATCGCCTTGTTTTTCCTTATATTTTCCTTATATTAGAGGAATTTTAGGCGAGGGTCTTGACAAGCAAAAGCGGCTGTGATATACTTGCAAATTACGCTTCTTGTTTTTTGCGGCGTAATCGTTTGAAAAAAGGTCGCGTAAAGCGGGCTAGGCACGACAAGCATGGGGATTTCTTTGTTAGAAACAATCCGGTTCCGACTAGATTCTTTCTAATAAAAATTTCTTGCCTACCCGCTTTAAACGATCTTTTTTCATATAAAAGAATCCGGCTCACCAGCCGGATTCTTTACTTTCTCGGACTATAAATTTTCCGAATCCGTTCCATCAACGGCTGATACACGTCTTCTCTCGGATCGATATATAATTCTCTGCGCCGCGATGAATCGATCCACTCGAGTTCCGCCCCCTCGATATGGGCGAGCGGCCTGCGTTCGTTTCCTTCACCCATGCACAGCACCGCCGCTGTAGCGAGGCTGTCCGCGACATCAACGCGCGACACCTTGAGCCGGCGTCCGAAGAGGTCTTTCTTGCCGGCGTACTTCTTCAATCCCCGGAACCCGGCATACCCGAGGGCGATTCCGACGGCTCCCGCCCGCAGCGGCATGCAGCGGCTATCGGTAACGATGACGCCGAGGCGCTGGATATTGTATCGGGTGCGGAAATATTTCCTAATGGCCTCGGCGGTAGCGAAACTGTCCCGCGGCAATAAGATTATCTTGCCCTGAGCGTTGCTTTCGTCGACGCCGGCCGACATCATCGGCACGCCATCCTTTAGAGTGATCGTCGTGTATTTCGTCTTCAGCGCGTACTCGCTCTCGGTACGGATCAACCGCTGCTTCGCTGCCTCGGTCGTCGCAGCAACTGTCCGCCCCTCAGACAAAGCGACGATCTTTGACGTGATAATAAGGACAAGGCCTTCTCGCAGATAAGGCGATAAGTACTTCTCAATGAAAGGAATGAGCGGTTCATGTTCTTTGAAGAGCCGCGTCTTGATTGCTTGTATCTGCATAAAGACAATGTAACCTAAAACGCCCGTCAGGGCGTCGTTAGCATGGATTCAAACCTAACTAAGGAGCCGGATTGGCTGTCGGCGTCACTGCCGGCGTTGCGGCAGGAGTGATCGTTGAAGTTGGGAGGGTCGAACCGCCTCCCGGATTTTCCGGAGCTTTCTTGGCGCCAACCAGGCAAACAGCCTGCCACGGGACATAGTGCGACGTGAAGCGTTTTTCTTTCACTTCGCCATCCGGATACGTAACCTTATAATCGAAATAAGCATCTGCTCCGGCATGGGCTTTCTCGGTGCATTTTTTCTGGCCTTCGGGAAGGTCGGGCGTCTCTATGATCTTAGTCGGTCCCGGCGAAACGATATTGTAGATGACCGGCTTGCCGACTTCGATTTTTCGGCTGTCCTTAGTTCCCCAAAAATCGAAAGAAATCGTACTGCCTTCGATGCGGGCCTGGATCAGTATGTAGTGCTCGGTATCGTTGACAAAGCGGTAATCAGGCGCCGGATCATAGATCGTCGCATCGGTGCCGGCCGGCTCATAGTAGACGACGCGATAGGAATGGTTGCGGCGCTGCGTCACCGGCAGGCCTGAATTGAATGTCGCCCGGAAAACCGTCGTCCCGATCTGGCAGAGGCCGCCGCCGTATTCGGGAATCGTCTTATTCCCTTTAATGACCAGCTCCGGCAAATATCCATGCTTACCATCAATTTCTCCGAGGGCCTTCAAAAGAGAAAATTCTTCGCCCGGCTTGATCAACAGGCCATGGAGCGCGTTGGCTCCGGTCCGGATATTATGGCGGCGGTTTGCCGGAGAACCGGCGAACTGCGACGTGCCGGTGCCGATGATCTCTTTCAGGCCAAGTTCGTCCGCGCTTTGGTCGGTCACGACGTTTTCAGCAACCTTCGTCGCGACATCGATGTCCGAAGGTTCGGTAGCAGTCGCGGCGCTGAGCCGACGGGCAGTCTCATCAAGGTCAACCGTGACGCCGGCTTTCCCCGCCTGCCAGACCGAAACGCGGCCGCCGCTCAATTCGAGCTTGGCCTCGACCGGCTCCTGGTCGATCTTAGGCGCTACTTCTTTTTCGAGATATTTCTTAATCGGATCGATTCCAAGGACCGCCGTCACCCCTGACTCATCACGAGCTAATTCCAGCCAATTCCGACGGATAGCGGCGTCGATCTTCCATGTCTTTTTCTCATGTTTCAGCGTTGCGATACCGGCGGCAAGCAACCGGTCAATCGCGGGCTGGATATTCCCGACATCGGCCTTCTTAATGTCCGGCACAGTTTGGACTGAAGTGAGTTGGACCTCGGATCGGCTCCCGATGCTAAGCTGATGCACCAACCTGTTCGTCGCTTTGTCATATTCAAGTTCGACGCCGTTCTTTTCTTCGCCGATAACAGCTTTGTTGCTTTCATCGAGCGTGACCGAGGCGTTGGCGGTCGGCCGTTCAAAATCAGAAAATGTTTTTTTGAGCAAGGCGGTGATGGCTTCCCGCTCGGCAATCACCGAAAATCCGGAATCATGTCCGAACAAAAGAGCCGAAGTCTGGCTTGCGACATTCGAGAATATCGATCCTTCGCGGCCGACAGCCAGCGCCGCTTCCGCCGTACCTTTCGGATTGAAATCAAGCAGCAGCATGTCAGCGTCAGGATCGAGGGGAGCCAGATGGGAGCCGACGATGACTGTCCGGTCCTGGAACCGCACGGTTGCTCCGCTCTCTAGCGGAGTTGCGAGCCGGCTCAGTTCATCGCGGGCTTCTTCATATGTCTTGCCGGCCAGGGACACTCCGGCGACCGTGACGCCCGGATAGATGCGGCCGTCATAAAAATATTGGAACGCCAGATATGACGTCGTCACGATAAAAATGAGGACTACAAAAACGGTTGCCGTAACCAGCAACCAGCCCGGGATCCGGTTATGCCACGTTCGATGGTCCATGATTCGTACCTAAAGCTTCGTTAAGTATCGCCTGAGGATCTGCCGGCTTGTCTGTCGTCAGCCATACATCAGCTCCGGCAACAGCTCCGCCGGGAAACAGCGACTTCGGGCACCGAACTATTGTTCCGTCGGTAGCAACCAAAACCGCTTCGTCACCTTCAATCGATTGTACTGAAAAATGAATAGACATGGGTTATTTAGCCTCTTTTACGCGGATCGTCAGCTGTTTCGAACGCTTGGCTTTCGGCATACGGATCGTCAGAACGCCATTGTGGAGAGAGGCGGCTACCTTATCATGCTTAACCTCGATCGGCAAGATGATTGAACGGGAAAAGCGGCCCCAGTAGCATTCGCGATAAAGATAGGCATCGCCGTCAACTTCTTCTTCGAGCTCCCGGCGGCCGCGGATCGTTAGCATATCGTCGACAAGGGCAATCTCGATATCGCGGGCCGTCGCTCCGGCGATGGTCGATTTGACGACGAGCTCATCAGCGGTCTGGTAGATATCGACAGCAAGCTGGCCCTCTTCTTCACCCAATGACAGCCAGCCGTGCTCAGTTTCCTGGGACGGATTATGCAAAACCAGCGGTGCGGACGGCTGGTTTTCGCGGCTCGTGAGTCGGAACAATTTTCTCATAGGCAAAAACGGTTTGATAGGTCCAGTATACCATGTTTTTCGCCAGTATACCAATTGAATAATCGCTTCCCAGATGGTACACTGAACAAAGCAACGTCCCATATGACCGACCAAAACCAATCTATCGAAGACTTGATCGAATCGAGCCAGCACCGAGGCGCGGCCGATGAGGACAGTCTCGAAGGAAAGTTCGAAAAGAAACAGAACGAAATCAAGCTCCGCGACCTCGAGCGCCTGACAGCCGCTCAGGCCCACAGCCAAGGCTCCCTCTATATCGATCTGGCCGGTTTCCCGATAAGCCAAGAGGCCCTCGCTTTGATCGATGAGAAAGAAGCCCGGGAACTCAACCTGGTCTGTTTTTATTTTGACGGCAAACGTATCAGGCTGGCCGCTCTTGATCCATTATCCGAAAAAGTCCGAAGTAAGCTGCACCAACTGGAAGAAAAGCTCTTCATTTCGAACGGAGAAGTCTACCTGGTTTCGACCCACAGCATGGAACACTGCCTCTGGCTATATAAGAGCCTGCCTAAGATAAAAGCGCAAACCGGGGGAGTTGAAATCACTGAGGCGGATCTTGAAAAATTCAAAGCGGAAATCGGCGACTTTAAGAGTCTCAGCCTCAAGGTTAACGAAGTCTCAATGAGCGATGTCATCGTTCTCCTTATCGCCGCCGCTCTGAAAATCGGTTCTTCGGACATCCACGTCGAAGCCGAGGAGCAGGGAGTCGTCATCCGCCTCCGCGTCGACGGCGTGCTCCAGGAAGCGGCTGTCATCGATCGTGAAAAATGGCGCCGGATGGTCTCGCGGCTCAAGATTCTTTCCAAAGTAAAGATCAATATCGAAGATAAGCCGCAAGACGGCCGTTTTACCATCTTCACCGCTGCCGAAAAGATCGCCGTCCGCGCTTCCTTCCTCCCGACAGCCTACGGCGAAAGCGTCGTCATGCGCTTGCTGCGTTCGAGCTCTGTCGGCCTGCCGTTCGAAGCTCTCGGCCTGATGCCGCGCGCCTATGAGATACTGAAAGAAGAAGTCGATAAGCCGAACGGGCTCGTCCTCGTTACCGGCCCGACCGGCTCCGGTAAGACAACGACGCTCTATGCCGCCTTGAATCGCCTCAACAAGCCGGGCACGAAGATCATCACCCTCGAAGATCCGGTCGAATACGAACTGGCCGGCATCAACCAGAGCCAGGTCGAAGAGAGCAAAGGCTATACGTTCTCCTCAGGCCTACGTTCAGTTTTGCGCCAGGATCCGGACATCGTCATGATCGGAGAAATGCGCGACCTCGAGACGGCTGAAATCGCCGTCCGCGCCAGCCTGACCGGGCACCTCGTCTTGTCGACGCTCCATACTAACGATGCCGCAGGCGTCATCCCTCGCCTGCTCGATCTCGGCATCAAGCCGTACCTGCTCACGCCCGCCCTTAACGCGATCATCGGCCAGCGGCTCGTCCGCAAGCTCTGTCCGAAGTGCAAAGCGGTCCATGATCTGACCCCCGAAGAAGAGGCGAAGGTAAAGAAGATCCTCGCCGTCATCAGCCCGAAAGCGCAGATCGACGTCCCGAAGGAATTGCCGAAAGTATATAAAGCCGTGGGCTGCAATGAATGCAACGGACTCGGCTACAAAGGCCGCGTCGGCATCTATGAGATCCTGACAATGAACGATAAGATCAAAGAACTGACATCGAATAACGCAGCCGCTTTCAAGATCCTCGAACAAGCGATCGAGGACGGAATGATCACGATGCTCCAGGACGGCGTCCTGAAATGCCTCGACGGAATGACGAGCCTCGAAGAAATCTATGAAGCCGCCGGCAAGATGGAATACGTCGATACGCTCTATGACATCGTCGTCTCAAAGACAATCGGCCGCGGCTTGACCCTAAGCGAGGATGACCTGAAAATCGGCGACGAGCTCGCCTCGAACATCAGCCGTGAGAACGCGCCCGTCCTCGAGAAGCATCACACGAACGAGATCATCAATATTATCATGGCAGGCGCCATTCGCGCCGAAGCCGGGGACGTCCATATCGATCCGACGGAAGACGGCGTCAAGGTCCGCTACCGCATCGACGGAATCCTGCATGACATCGCTACGCTCGGCCAAGAGCATTACATTCCGCTGCTTTCGGAAATAAAGAATACGGCCGGCTTTGCCGCCAATATAAAGAAGCCGACCTACGACGGCCGCTTCTCGCTCAACTTGCCGGACGGCGTAAAGATGGACTGCCGTATTTCGATCATCATCGGCGGCTATGGCGAAACCGCCGTCATGCGCCTCTTATCCTCGCAGGCAAAGACGCTCGAAATGGAGAAGCTCGGCATCAGCTCGGTTTCCCTGACGAAGATCGATGAATCCATCCATAAGACCAAGGGCATCATCCTGACGACCGGTCCGACCGGTTCCGGCAAGACGACGACGCTCTACGCCCTGCTCAACAAGCTCAATGACCCGAGCGTCAAGATCATCACCATCGAAGACCCGATCGAATACAATCTCGAAGGCATCATCCAAACTCAGATCAATACCGAAGACGGCTATACGTTCGCGGCCGCCCTGCGCTCGCTCATGCGCCAGAACCCGAACATCATCATGGTCGGCGAAATCCGCGATGAAGAAACGGCCAAGGTAGCGATCGAAGCGGCTCTGACCGGCCACCTCGTCCTCTCCACCATCCACGCCAACTCCGCCGCCGGCGCTATCTCCCGCTTCGTCGGCCTCGGCATTGAAAAGGCGCTGCTCTCAAGTTCGATCGAATGTTCGATCGGCCAACGCCTCGTCCGCAAGCTCTGCCCGGCCTGCAAGCAGCCGTCCGTCCCGTCGCCCGAAATCATGCAGAAGATCAAAACGGCGATGGCACGGGTCCCGAAAACGACCGGCGTCGCCATTCCGGAAAAGCTCACCTTCTTCTCGTCGAAAGGCTGCACGAAGTGCGGCGGCCTCGGCTATAAGGGCCGGCTCGGGATCTACGAAACGATCGCGATGACCCCCGAGATGCAGAAGCTTATCCAGACGACCGCCGTTACCGAATTGGAAATCGAGAATCTCGCCCTTGAACAAGGTTCAATCCTCATGATGCATGACGGCATCCTCAAGGCGGCAGCCGGCGAAACGACGATCGAAGAAGTCTTCCGCGTCGCCGCATAAAACGTTTTTTGTCATTTCGAATCCCCGCCCCAGGCGGGGTGAGAAATCTGTACGCGGTACACAGATTTCTCCTCCTCCGGCCTGCGCCGGAGTCGTCGAAATGACAAACAAAATAACTACGCATTTACTGTAATGATTTCACGAACCTACATCGCAGCTATCGCGTCGCTGGTCGGCGCCACCGTCGGCGTCGGCATGTTCACGCTTCCGTATGTCACGATGCGATCGGGCATCCTGACCGTCCTCGCTTTCTTCCTTGTCCTCGGCGTCATCCAGCATTGGCTCCATAAGATCTATGCCGAGATCGTCCTGTCGACGAAAGAAAAGCACCGCCTGCCGGGTTATGCGGAAAAATATCTCGGCCCCTCGAGCAAGAAGATCATCGTCACCCTTATCACCGTCGCCTGCTACGGCAGCTTGCTCGCCTATACGATCATCGGCGGCGACTTCCTCTACCAGCTCCTCAGCCCGTTCTTCGGCGGAACCGTCTTCATCTATACGACCCTGCTGCTTGTCATCCGCAGCCTGATCGTCCTCTTCGGCCTGCGTTGGATCACCCGGACTGAAGTCGTGCTGACCGCGGGGCTGGTCGGAGCGATCCTTGTCATCGCCGCTCTGACCGCGGGCAGCGGTTCGCTTGCGAACATCACTCTCTTCAATCCCGCCCACGCCATCCTGCCGTACGGGCCCGTCTTCTTCGCTATCAGCGGCATCATCGCCGTCAACGATGTCTGCCTCATCCTCAAGAAGGAAAAAGTCAAGATCAAAAGCGCGCTGTTCTGGGGCATCACGATCAGCATCTCGATCATGGTCATTTTCACGATCCTGATCGCCAGCCTCTCCGGTTCGGCAACGACGGCCGATGCCTTGAGCGGCCTCAAGCCGTTCGTGAACGAAGCCGTCTATTCCTCGCTTCTGCTGATCGGCATCATGGCTATCACGACCGTCTACCTCGCGATGGCCGAGGCGCTTGAGGAAGTCTATATGTGGGACCTGAAACTGCCGAAGAATGTCGCCTGGCTCCTCGTCGCTGTCGTACCGTACCTGCTCTACCTCCTCGGCGCCCAGGACCTGACGAAGGTCATCGCCGTTTCCGGCGCCGCGATCGGCGGCTTGCTCGGCGCCCTGACACTGACGATCGCCTTGCATGTGAAGAAGAATCCCGAGCAAAAATCGCCGCTCAGATCATACCTGACTCCGCGGCTCGCCCATGCCCTCACCCTCTTATTCGTCTTCGGGCTCGTCTACGAACTCTGGGAAATATTCGGCTGACCTCATCCCCGGCCCTTCTCCATCTTTGATGGAGAAGGGAGAAGAATTATCAACCTTGCCTATCTTTTCCCTCTCCACTTGTATGTGGAGAGGGGCCAGGGGTGAGGTCGAACTATATGAAACTCGCCATCATCTCCGACATCCATGACAATGAAGCCTATCTAGAGGCTTTTTTAACATGGGCCAAGAAAAACAATATAGAAACGCTGCTCGTTACCGGCGATGTCGGTACGGTCGAGACGGTGGAGATGATCGCGACATTCGAGGGTCCGATCTATTTCGTCTTCGGCAACGCCGACAACTTCGAAGAATCGGATATCCCGAAAAAGATTATCAGCCTCGGCCAGTCCGGTACCATCGAACTTGACCATCTCCGCATCGGCCTCTGCCACCAGCCGGAAAAAATAAAAAAGCTCCTCGAAGAGAAGCCGTATATCATCTTCCATGGCCACACCCATATCCCCTGGATCAAGAACGAAGGCGAAACCTTCATCGTCAATCCGGGACCGCTCGGCGGCCAGCGCAATCCCTCGACGTTCGCGGTCTGGGATACGGAAAAGCCGTTGCCGGAATTAGTGCGGACGGATATCGTTACGGGATAGCATTCGTCCACGCGAAACCGAACAACTGCTTGAATGTCTGGACGATCGGTTCAGACTCGATCACGATCGAATAGATTTCTCCCTCGCGCAGGTTAAAGACCGCCATCTTATTGGCATAGATCTCGATCATCGCTTTGAATCCGAATTCGTCAGGAACATATTTCACTTCCCGCATCTCGTTAACCTCGAACGCATGCTTCTTGCGCTCCGACTCCGGCAATATCAGCCGGCTTTTTATATTGAGCTTTTCCCGGCGCTTGATCCACTCGGGAAAATAACCCGGAAAGCGGTCTAAGATTTCCGTGCGGGAGGCTGCTAACAAGGTCTGTTCATTTTTGCGTTCTAACGTTTCTAAAATATCCTCCAACACGATCTTTACGCCGGCCGATCCCGTATACATGCGGACGGCCGGTTTTTCTCGGTCTGTATCGATGATGGCTGACAGCTCCGGCAGCACCGCATCGAGCACGGCCTTCTTCTCATCGATCATCATCTTCAGCCGGGACGGATTCTCGGGCGTAAAGTACTGCACATTATTCTTGCGGAAGGCGGAAACAAGCTTCAGGTTCTTCATATTCTCCAACGTCAGATAGACAGTTGCCCGGGAGATGCCTGTTTCTTTGGAAATATCAAAGACCGGAGCCTCAAGCTTACGCAGGAGGCAGACATAAATGGCCGCTTCATTGCGGGTCAGGCCATATGAAATCAACGACTTTTCCAGCTTTGTTTCCATACTGTCATTTTTTATGACAACAATATATCTGCATATTGCCCTTTATTTATAAGTATATTTTACTCTCTTAGAAATTTATAGTCAAAGTTTATGACTAAATGACATAAAAATGATATTCTGTCAATAACATGAAATGTCCATTTAAAACTTATCTATCAAACACTATGAAGAATCTTCTACTCCGTCTCTTCCAGGCGCTTATCATTGCCCCGCTCAGGGCGTTAAAGCTTCGTTCCGTTACGGATTACGCCGATCTTCTAGCGGTTGCCCTCTGGGAACTGAAGCTATTATCCGCCTTCGGTCCGGTCGCTATGGTCTCTGCGCCGCTCTTTTCCGGCGGAACAGGCGATCTTTCACAGAACCTGCGTATCCTCGAACAGTACATTGCATCGCTTTCCCGGACGCAAATCATTTGGAGCCAGGTTCCGTATCTTGATATGCGAGTCCAGAAATGGGCAAAACGGATCAGCTTCAATACCTGCCACAAGATACAAGAGTTCTATGTCCCGATCATAGAATCTCCATATCTTTCCCAACTTATCTGCGTCGGCCACCTTCCCTCTCAGATGGAATCCTACCTGGAGTCTGCCGGCCGCTTCGAATGTTCCACCCGTTCTGAATCATATGCCGACTCTCTCGGTTGCCAAACAGAACGAGAAGCTGCATACAGAGCCATGAAAGAAGTTATCTGGCATCACGATCACACAATCCACTCAAACAAAAAAGAAAGAAGGAAAAAATGAAATACTTTATCTTGTATTGTGCTTACATGCTCGCTGTACTCACCTTCGCCTTTATACTTCACAGCGAGAAGCAGAAAGATATGGATTACATCCGTGCTAATGAAAGTGATCCAATCACCGCAATAGCGCTCGTTGAAACAACGTCTGATTCATCGATAACGCTTACAGTAATTCTCAGATACCAAGGAAAAGAATCGATGCGTTTCCCGATACAAGAGCACGTTTCGATCAGCAGTAAATCGAAGCCTATTTCCGTAGGGGATACAGTGAATTATCGCACGGACGATTACGGCTATACCTTTATCTGGAAATAAAAGCGTAATTAAAGCATACCTCAAAGGGTTATCTTTCGATAATCCTTTTTTTAAAAAAAAAGACGTATTGAATAAATTCAAATACGCCTTAAAAGTATTTCTCGATTCTTTTGTGATACTGAATGAGCCAGAGTGCCGGATAGGACGAAAGCAAAAGCCCCGTCAGCATGAAGCCCTTGAACCAGTCAGGCGGCAGGACGGTAAAGCCTAGCCACCAGATCTTTGCTATCGCTAATACGGACAAGAAAACCCAGGCACCGTATAGTAGGGATTTAAAACGCGGCAGCTTTCTCACGATATATAGGTCATTGATCGATTCTTCATAAGAAGATTGGCCGATGCAATGAGAGAAAACCCCCTCCGCCAGTTTCATCTTCGTCACATCCATCTCGATCGGAAAGCATTCGATCCTTTCGCCCTTGAAGGTAATAGGAAATCCGCCGTTCGCTAGATGGATATCATTTTTCATATATACAAACGTGTCGTGAGGCTTGCTACCGGATAAGGAGTTGTTCCTGATTTCGGTGGCAGGAAATTCACGATCGCTGGATGATATGCTTACGAGATGGCAGCCGTTTTTCAGCTGCCCCAGCTGGCATACAGATACAGAATTGCTACCGGTGGCTCCGATTATGACATCATAGTCACCGAGCTGATAGCGCATTTTCCCGTCTGTTATATCATAGCCGTCACAGGCATATCCCTTTTCCCGCAGGCTATTGATCATTGTCCTCCCGATAGGGCCCTTGCCGAGCACCAGTATCTTAGCCGAAGAAGCGATACGCTCTTCTGCAAAGTACTCCATCATACGGTACATAGAATGACGGATAATGTAGTTAGTTTCGATTTCAATTTTTTCAACCGAACTGGCTACACTGGTCACGGCAAAGGGAAGCCGTTTCTTCAACAGGATGTTCTTGCCTGAAGCTGTCTGCTCAACGCCGTAGATTCCTTTCTTGAAATAAAAGAGATCCTTACTTTGAGCGAACTGCTGCAGCAGCATACCGCCGTCATCAAGAATGATAAGCTTCCCGGTTTCGGGGATATGCGTAAACGCATATCTCACCAAATCAGCGCATTGCTGGCGATGAAAAGCATCAAAGCTTTCCTGCACCTTGAATTCAAGGGCAGCTTCGACAACCCTACAGCCTAGGGCTTTAAGTTCGGCCACAATTGCAGGATTTGCCGAATATACTTTCGGCAGAATTGTAATATGGCTCGCAGGAATACCGAGGCTGATAAACAGCTTGAACATTTCAAGCTGTGGTTGTAGCAGATGCTGACAAGCGATGATGTACGTGTCTTCACGATGAGAAGAGGCTAACTTTCTACGGAACCGATCACCGACTGCTTGTAGGAGAGGCATTTCTTCAAGACCGTAACGGCCTGAGAGAAATTTCTCCGTATAGCCGGGAACGATTCGGTCAAGAATTCTAATGTTCTCCATTATTATATGTTGTTAAAGTTTCGGCAAAATTACCGATTGTTTAAAATAACATAACAACTTGTACTTGTCAAGGATAATAAAACAGCCCTATCGGGCTGTTTCTTGTTGTACTCTATATCAACTCCGCCAAATACTTTCCGGTATAGCTCTTCTTATTCTTAGCGACTTCCTTCGGCGTGCCGGTCGCGACGATCGTGCCGCCGCCGTTGCCGCCTTCGGGACCGAGGTCGATGATATGGTCGACCGACTTGATGACGTCGAGGTTATGTTCGATGACGATGACCGTATTGCCGCGGTCGACAAGGCGGTTGAGGATGGCGAGCAAACGGCGGATGTCTTCGAAGTGGAGGCCGGTCGTCGGCTCGTCAAGGATATATAATGTCTGGCCGGTCGGACGGCGGGAAAGTTCGGTCGCCAGCTTGATGCGCTGGGCTTCGCCGCCCGAGAGGGTCGTCGCCGACTGGCCTAATTTGATATAGCCGAGGCCGACTTCGAACAATGTCGCCAGCTTCTGATGGATCGCCGGCAGGTTCTTGAAGAAGACCATCGCTTCTTCGACCGTCATGTTGAGGACGTCGGCGATATTCTTGCCGTTGAAATGGATCTCGAGGACTTCGCGCTGGTAGCGCTGGCCGTGGCAGACATCGCACTCGACATAGACGTCAGGCAGGAATTGCATCTCGATCTTGATGATGCCGTCGCCCGAGCAGGCTTCGCAGCGGCCGCCGACGACGTTGAAGGAGAAACGGCCGGGCTGGTAGCCTCTGAGCTTGGCTTCAGGCAAAGCGGCGAAGAGGTCGCGGATCGGGGTGAAGACGCCGGTATACGTCGCCGGGTTCGAACGCGGCGTGCGGCCGATCGGGGACTGGTCGATGTCGATGACCTTATCGAGCTGCTCGAGGCCGTCGATGCGGTCATGCTTGCCCGGCAATTCTTTGGCGTTATAGAACTTATGCGTCAGGGCTTTCGCGAGGATGTCGGTGATGAGGGTCGATTTGCCCGAACCGGAAACGCCGGTGATGGCGATGAGCTTGGCGAGCGGGAATTCGACGTCGACATTCTTCAGGTTATGTTCGCTCGCGTTGACGATCTTGATCGCCTGGCCGTTGCCGGCGCGGTACGTATCCGGCGTCGGGATCGATTTCTTTCCGGACAGGAATTGCCCGGTCAGGGACTTCGGCGCTTTCTTGATCTGCGCGGGCGTACCGGCCGCGACGACCGTACCGCCGTGCTCGCCGGCGCCGGGACCGATATCGATGATATAGTCGGAGGCTTCCATAGTCGCGGCGTCGTGCTCGACGACGATGACGGTGTTGCCGAGATCGCGTAAATTCTTCAGCGTCTCGATGAGCTTATCGTTATCGCGCTGGTGCAAGCCGATCGACGGCTCGTCGAGGATGTAGAGCACGCCCATCAAGGCCGAACCGATCTGGGTCGCCAAGCGGATGCGCTGGGCTTCGCCGCCGGAAAGTGAGTTGGCAGCACGGGCCAATGTCAGGTAGTTCAGGCCGACGTTCAAAAGGAAACTGAGGCGGAGATTGATCTCCTTGAGGATCTGGGCGGAGATCTTCTTATCGCGCGCCGTCAGGAGTTTCGAGGACTCGAGATCTTTGAAAAAAGCGGAAGCTTCATCGATCGACTTGGCGGTCACTTCATGGATCGACAGGCCCGCAATCTTGACCGCGAGGCTTTCCGGCTTGAGCCGCTGGCCATGGCAAGCCGGGCATTCGAGGACGCGCATATAGCCTTCGATCTCCTTGCGGATATATTCGGACTCGGTCTGGCTGTAGCGGCGCATCAGGTTCGGAATGACGCCTTCGAATTCCCCGTTTTTCTCGCCCTGCAGAATCAAAGCTTTCTGTTTCGGAGAAAGGTCCTTGATCGGCGTATTGAGATCAAAGCCGTATCCGATCGCTGCCGTGCCGAGCTGGCGCATGAGCGACATCTGGCCGTTGACGTTGTTATAGACCCAGGGTTTGATCCCGCCTTGGGCGATCGTCAGCTTGTCGTTGAAGACAAGTTCCGGATCGACTTCGAGCTTGGTGCCGAGACCCGAACATTCCGGGCAGGCGCCATGAGGAGAATTGAAAGAGAAGTTATGCGGCTCGACTTCAGCCAGCGTCAGGCCGCAATTCGGGCAAGCGAGCAGACGGGAAAAGATTTTGAGGCTTCCCGCTTTTTCCTGCCAGACATAGACCAACCCTTCGCCGAGATCGAGAGCACGTTCGACCGATTCGGTCAGGCGGGACAGGTCTTCCTTATCCTTAGAAACGGTCAGGCGGTCAACGACGATTTCCAGCGAATGCCGCTTCTGCTTATCGACCGACAGGTCCTCGAATTCTTCAAGGGTATAGACGATATTGTCGAAGCGGACACGGGAAAAGCCCGCCCGCTTGATGCTCGGCACGACCGACTTGTGCTCGCCCTTCTTATCGCGGATGATCGGCGCGAGCAGGATGATGTCGCAGCCGTCGCAAGTGGCGATGATCTGGTTGATGATTTCATCGAGCGAATACGGCTTCACCTTTTCACCGCAGTCCGGGCAGTGCGGGATGCCGATACGGGCATAGAGCAAGCGCAGGTAATCGTAAATTTCAGTTACCGTACCGACGGTCGAGCGGGGATTATGCGAGGTTGATTTCTGGTCGATGGAAATCGCCGGCGATAGCCCCTCGATCAGGTCGACATCCGGCTTGTCGATCAAGCCGACGAATTGGCGGGCGTAGGCCGACAATGATTCGACGTAACGGCGCTGGCCTTCGGCATAGATCGTATCGAAGGCGAGCGACGATTTTCCCGAACCGGACAATCCGGTCAGGACGACGAGCTTGTCGCGCGGGATCTCGACGTCGATATTCTTCAAATTGTGCACGCGCGCGCCTTTGATCTTGATGAAAGCGTGCGAAGCTGAGGAGGAGGGGGTCTTAGGCATAGATAATCTTCCTCAGTATACAGGAAAAACCTCCCTATGGCAAGGCTCAGGGCTGCGCGAGATTCTTGTCCCCCGAGATGATGTAAAAATGCCTCCCCAAACGCTTCTTAAGCAGAGCGGCGCGGGCGGCATCCCGCGATATCCTGATCCGATGGCGGGCCCGACGCTTCGAAAGCTCTTCGAGACGCATCCGCACATCTGCCGTTATGACAGCGCACTCCTTATATATAACATCGACGGCAGCTGCGATATCTTCATCAAGAAAAACTTCCGTGATATAGTCGCCGATCACGGTTATATAATAATTCTCCTTTTCAAAGATCCGATCAAGATTGTATTGCAAAAGATCGGTTGCAAAATCAGATTTTATCTGCCGATCAAGCGGATCGCTTCCGCCGATCGAGATAAGGAATTGCCGGCCGCGGCCCGTGATCTCTCGTAGCAGCCGCTTCTCCGTTTCCGGACGGGCGATATAGAGCCAGTAATGAGGATCGTAACAATATTCAGGCTCATGATCCGGCGTGGCGTATAAAAAGATATTCTGTGAATGTCCCCAGAAAACGTCCAAACTGACCGAATTATTGAAGTAATATGAGGCCCGCTCTTTGTCTTGCAATGAAAGCAAGCCGAATGATTCCTCCCGTGAAAGGTACGCTACTGCCATAGAGGCGGTGATTTCCTGCATCCGCCTGATCCACGCAGTGTTGAGAGCGATTGTCTTGCCTCGAACGCTGACCGTCTCTTCGCTCTTCAGCAGTCGCAAAGCGGCATAGAAACCCTGTTTCGTCGTATTTGCCCGTTTTGCACGGATTTCATCCAGCAATTCCACAGACTCACGCTCCCCGTCCTGAAGACAAGCGATTATCAGTTCTTCAATTGAATGCGGGTTAATCAGGGTCATATCAGGAATACTAGTATTTTTTTCTCAAAAAGTAAAATATTTTTTTACTATTTACTTAAAAAGACACGTTTTTTTGTATTTGTCAATTAATGATGCTACACTCGGTTTCATAATCAATAGAAGCTTAAACCCACTATGAAAATTATCATTATCAACGGAGTGACCGGAACGATCGGTAACGCTCTATTTGAGAGTCATATTACCGATCCCGAGACGATCGTCATCGGCCTTTCACGCCGGGGCATCACGATGCGGGGGAGCCTGAACCATCACATGATCCTTTCGCTCGACCTCGGATCAGCCAAAGACGTCGAACGCTTCGTCAAAGAAGTGTACGCGCTAAAACCTTCGGAAATCATTTATTATCACTGCATCGGGGCGTTCAAAACAGAGCTTGATCCGATAACTTATCAGCGGAAAATCGACGTCGACCGCGATAACGACGGGGTCGACGATGAAACGCTGCGGGACGTATATCTCTATCTTAAGATACTGTCTCAGCAGCTCCTGGCGCATTGCCCTAAATCTACGGCAATCACCATCGCAACCTTCGGATCGATTGCCGAAGAGCATGACGTTGAAATCTTCCATTCATGGATAACGGCGCGGAAAATGATCGGAGAAGAGCTGCGGACGCTTGCCGGTTCCGCTGATAACGTCTGCGTATACAACTTCCTGATTTCAACCTTGCTTTCCGCAAAAGAGATGTTGGCCCGCCCCTACGTCTTCGGGACGGACGCTGACCCGCGATACTGGCTGAAAGCATCCGATCTGATCAGGAAGGTACGAAAGCATATCGATACCCCGCAAACGGGTTATCACCTTACTAAGGTTTTCAAAAAAGCACCTCAATTCAAGACAGGGCATTTTGAAAACGAGAATATCAAGGCCCGCCGTCTTCATGAACTGTACGGAGCTTAAATATTTTTTATAGATAATTATATGAAACACAAGCTACTCATAATTTCCGGAATCTCGGGCGCCATTGGCAATGCTCTACTGGCCGAATATTCACGGAGGGGATTCACTATCTACGGGCTAAGCAGAAAAGGCCTGCCGATGCAGCATTTCCTAACAAAGAAACAGCTGCTTCCCTTAAATACATTTATTACCTCGATCGGAGATTTCAGCGAAAAGAATATCGCTGCCTTCGTCAACGCCATCGACTTTCAGGATGTCGAATCGGTTTCATACTTCCATTGCGTAGGCCACTATCCCTTCGAAATCGATAGTTCCGGAAATCATATTATTGAAAACGACCACGATGGCGATGGGATCAATGATCTTACTCACTACTTATCCTATGCGGTATTTACCGACTTTACGAAAGCCCTGGAGCGGCAAACGAGACACTATGACATTCCCGCTCGATCAATAATCTTCGGCGCAATCGCTGACAGGCACAAGCCCGTGGTGCATGAATCCTGGTGGAGGACTATCGCCAAGACGATTGAATATATGAAAATGTCGGCTACGGATTCTTTCGGCATGCATCTCGTCAACATTTCTTCGGTGGCCTGCGCTCACGAACTTACTACCCGTCCGTTCGTGTTCATGAAGACTGACTCTGATATACGATTTTGGCTCCAGCCCCATGAGCTGGCTTCGCGGCTGGCCTTGCTACTTGATCCAGACACATCATTTTCCGGGTTCCATGAATACGAAATATTCAATAAGCGGCCGGAGTTCTCCATGCACTATTACGAAGATTCAGAATTTACCCCGCGAAAAGTAGCTGAACTTTATTAATATATGAATGTAGCACTTTGAAAGAAAGGAAAAAACAATGAGCCAACTAATCGGCATTTATTCCCCAAAGACACCCCCGGACAGAACAAAACTCAGATGGAACTGGGGAAAGCTGCGGTTTGAGAAATTCATTGAGGTTAGCATGACTCTTGTCGGCTGCCGCGAGGAGCTGGTTGAGATTTTTCTAGCGGAAAAAGATTAC
>CAYTLN010000007.1:8262-44011 GCA_964438845.1 uncultured Gammaproteobacteria bacterium | reverse complement strand
GGCTCCGAATTTCTGGACAGTCACTTCTTCGAGCTTCTTGTGCTTTTCGTCGACTTCCTCGTTGGTCAGCGTCCGGTCGAGCGAGCGGTAGACCGTGCGGAAAGTATAGCTGATCTTGCCGGCGCCGAATTTCTCTTCGTTCTCGTACGTATCGAGTAGCTTCACTTCTTCGGTCATTTCCGTTCCGGCGATTTCGCGGATCAGTTCATAGTAGCCGTTAAGATCGAACGTCTTGTCGACGATGAAAGAAATATCGCGGATGATCGGCGGGTACTTGCTGACCGGCTCGAAGATATGGTCGAGGTCGGCGAGCTGTTTCGTGACGCGTTCGTCATCGGAGTAGAGGAGGCGGATGTCCGGCAATTGCTGTTTGATCATCGCGAGGCGGTCCGAACCGAAACCGAAAGCCCAGGCATTATACTTTTCCGGATCGATGCCGAGGTTCTTGATGACATTCGGATGGGCGATGCCGGCGCCGAGGATCTCGACCCACTGGCCGTTGAGCTCGATGTTCATTTCGAGGCTCGGATCGGTGTAGGGGAAATGGTCGACGACGAACTTGTATTTGACGTCTTTGCCGTAGAGCGATTTGCAGACTTCGATCAGGATCGCTTCGAGGTCTTCCTGTCCGAGCGTCTTGATATCTTTCCGGATAACGAAGAAGCCGTCGATCTGGTGGAGGATATTGTAGTGCTGCCAGTCGATCTCGTCGCGGCGGTAGCATTTGCCGAAGCTGAGGACGCCGATCGAACCTTCTTTCTCAAGCCGTTCTCGCACTTCCGGGATATCGAGATAGTATTTCCACATCAGCGAGGTGTGCGGACGCAGGATGTGGTTCTCATCGATGAAGTAGCTGTCGGACGCGGTGCGGGCCGGGTGGTCTTTCGGGAAGTTGAAGAGATCGAAGACGATTTCCGGAGTAATCACTTCGGGCGTTTCGATGACATCGAGATTCTTCAAGCTCGGCAGGTTGATGACCCGTTCGGTGATCGCTTTGACCGGCGAGCCGTCTTTCTTGCTCAGGTCGGGAATGGCGATATAGCGCTGGAGGCGCTTGCTTTCCGGATCGGCCTTCGCGTTCAGTTCGGCGAAGAGGCGTTCCTGTTCGCTCATGTCGGTTTTATAGGTGTGCCGCGTCAGATGCGGGGCGTCGTACATGGACATATAGAAAATATAAGAAGTTAGATACTAAGAGTGACGGGATTAAAAAAGACCCGTCGCGGGTCTAGTGGCAGGAGCTCATAAGCGGCTTACCATAGACCCTTCTGCGTAAAGGGAAATGTAAAGGAGGTCGGGCTAAAAACTTTTGATTTCATATGGGTTCAGTCTAGCGTATGGAATATGTAAAGGCAAGTTTTCTTCGTATATATCTTGACATTCCGGGATTTTCCTGATGAAGTTAGAGAAAATTCCAACATTAAAAATAGAAAGAACGAGGCGTGTAATGGCGTATCCAAAGTCATTAGAACAATGTTTCAAAGAATTGATACGGTTTCTCGATAAATCCGTTATTGTAAACTGTATCGAGCTTAGCCCTGATCCTGCTGAGGATGAAATTCCAAGAGCTTTTTCGGGGAAACTGATCGAAATTAAGCCGTTTCATATGAATTACCAGATGGTGATTCGTTTGGATGCGGCACCGCATGTCGAGGCTGTCATCCATTGTAATGAAAAGGATTTCGTACCGTTGGAAGAAGACGAGAATCAGAAAGAAGATCAGGAACAGGATCAGGTTACACCTGACATGGCGCCATATTATATATTGGATGATATGTATGTCATAGAACTCCCGACTACTACCGGCGCAGGCAAGCGTGTTTATTCAAAATTCGATATCGAAGACAAATGTAACTTTGAGAGTTGATATATAGGTTTGCTATGGTAAGGGTTTTGCTTCGATGCAAAGCCCTTTTTATTTGCGTTTTTATAGTTTGTGGTAGTATTGAGCTATGACCCTCCAAGACATTAAGGATCTCGAACTTCCGCAAAAGCCCGGCTGCTACCAGTATTTCAATGCCAAGGGCGAACTGATCTATATCGGCAAAGCCGTCAACCTGCGCAGCCGGGTGTCTTCGTATTGGCGTGATAGCGCGAACCACACGCCGGCCAAGTCGCGGATGGTCAAGGAGATTAAGGAGATTAAATGGATCGAAGTCGATTCGGAGATCGAAGCCCTTCTGCTCGAAGCCAACTTGATCAAAGCTCATCGTCCGTACTACAACATCCTGATGCGCGACGACAAGCGCTTCAATTATATCTATATTTCCACGGCTGACGAGATCCCCGGCGTCTATCTGACGCGGACGACAGGCAAGCCCGGAAAATACTACGGCCCGTTCGTTTCCGGACTGGCCGTCAAAGAAACGCTCAAGGCGCTGCGCCGCATCTGGCCGTACTGCACGATGCGCAGCGTCCAGAAGAAGCCGTGCTTCTATTATCAGATCGGGCGCTGCCTCGGTCCCTGCGGGGGAAAAGTCACTCTGAAAGAATATAACGCCAAGGTCATCAAGCCGCTCATCCTGTTCTTTGAAGGCAGGAAGAACCGCGTCCTGAAACAGCTGCCGCCGGACATGCGGGAATACGCCGAACAGGTGCTTGAGAATACGAAAGTCCTGAGCGTCGGCGAGAAATACGCGAGCGACGTCGTCGAGCTCGCGAAAGTCCTCGGTTTGCCGAAAGTGCCGGAACGGATCGAAGGCTATGACATTTCCAATATCTTCGGCCAACAGGCGGTCGGATCGATGGTCGTCTTCGGGGGCGGGGAACCGGACAAGAGCCAGTACCGCAAGTTCAAGATCAAGCTGGAAAAGGAAGTTACCGACCGCAAGAAAGGCGATGTCTGGATGCTCGAAGAGATGATCGAGCGCCGGCTCAATAACGACTGGCTTTTGCCCGACCTGATCATCGTCGACGGCGGCAAAGCCCAGCTCAATATCGCGACGCGCGTCCTGAAACGGCATACGCTCGATATCCCGCTGATCGGCATCACGAAAGGCGAAGGCTTGCGCAGCGCTAAGGCTCCGGACAAGCTCTTCTTTCCCGGGGAGATTAAGCCGCTCGAACTGCCGCTCGCTTCGGCTGCCCTGCACCTGATAAAGCGCGTCCGCGACGAAGCTCACCGTTTCGCGATCACGTACCATCGCAATCTCCGCAGCAAGCGATTCTTGTCCTAATCGCCGGGCAGTGATATAATCGGAAATACCTTTAATTCTATTTTTAAGGATATGTCAAAAGAATTTACCCAGGACGGCTTTGCCGCCGATGTCCTTGAAGCGTCGAAGTCCAAGCCGGTGCTGGTCGACTTTTTCGCGAGCTGGTGCGGCCCGTGCCAGATCCAGGCGCCGATCGTCGATGAACTTGCCGAAGAAATGGGCGACAAGGCCGTTATCGGCAAGCTCAATACCGAGCAGGCGATGGACGTTACGAAACAGCTCGGCATCATGAGCATCCCGACCCTGATCATCTTCCGCAACGGAGAACCGGCCGAACGCTTTACCGGAGTCCAGGAAAAAGAAACCCTCAGCGAAGCCCTCGCGAAACACGCGTAATCATATATGCCATCAAGGAGGGGATGGATACGCTGGACCGTCAGCGCAGCCGCAGCACTTGCTGTCGCCGCGCTGGCGGTCTTTTGGTTTTCGTATCGGCCGTCAGGGTTGCTCGAAGTGAGCGTCCTCGATGTCGGGCAGGGCGATGCCGTCTTGCTCGAGACGCCGCATGGCCATGTCATCCTGATCGACGGCGGCCCGGGCGATTCGGTGATGCGCCGGCTCGGCGAAGAGCTGCCGTTCTGGGAACGGACGATCGACCTTGTCGTTCTGACCCATCCGCATGAAGACCATCTCGCCGGACTCAACGACGTTATCCGCCGGTATCGCGTCGGCACAGTGATGACGACCGGCGTCGAGACGGGGAATCCCTCGTACCGGGCATTTCTCGATGAAGCGGCTGCCCGCTCGGTTCCGCTTAATATTGTCGACGGCCCGCAAGAGCTGACGCTCGACGGCATCACGGTTTCCGTCCTGTATCCGCGCGCTTCGGTCCGCCGGCTCGACAACCTCAATAACGGATCGATCGTCATCCGGACGAGTTACGGCGATATCGACATGCTCTTTACCGGTGACGCTGAAACCGAGGTTGAAGAAGAACTGCTCGCGGACAAGGCGGTTATCGGAACGGAAATCCTCAAGGCCGGCCATCACGGCTCGGACACGAGCTCTTCCGAAGCGTTCTTGGCCGCGCTTAAGCCGGAGCTCGCGCTCATCAGCTGCGGCACGGGAAATACGTACGGCCATCCGTCGCTGCGGACGCTGCGGCGGTTCGACCGGCTCGGGATCCGCTATCGCCGGACCGACCTCGAGGGGACGATCCATATCAAGACCGACGGCCGCCAGATTTTCGAATAGGCTTGCAAAATCACAATAAAGTGCTATACTAGCGGTACTTATTCATAATTAAATTTTATATTTTTTAGTTTTGTAATTTTTAGCTACTGACGAATCTTTAATGTTCGATCATTGAATATTTGCCAATAAAAATTAATTATAAAATTGAAAATTATAAAATTATTACTGTATGCCTGAATTCAAGAATGAAAAGACGCTTGTCATCATCAAGCCGGACGGAGTCCAGCGTTCGCTCGTCGGTGAAATCATCCGCCGCTACGAACAAGTCGGCCTTAAGCTCGTCGCTATCAAGATTGTCGTGCCGACCGAACAGATGGCTGAAGACCATTACTATAAGATCGGCGGCGAAGAATGGCTCGAAGCCGTCGGCGCCAAAGCCCGCGCCGCGTATGAAAAGAAAGGCCAGCAATCGCCGTACGCGACTAACCGCGAGAACGGCGTCGCCGTCATGAAGGCCAATGCCAAGTACCTGAGCGCCGGCCCGGTCGTCGCGATGATCTGGCAGGGAGCCCATGCCGTCGAGCTCGTCCGCAAGCTGACCGGCTTTACGGAGCCGTTGACCGCTCCGGTCGGAACTATCCGGGGCGATTTCGCTCTCGATTCTTTCGCGGCTGCCGATACCGATTCCCGCAGCATCCGCAACCTGATCCACGCCTCCGGCACTGTCGATGAAGCGAACCAGGAAATGGAGATGTGGTTCAAGCCCGAGGATATCCAGAATTACCGCCTTATCCAGGAACAGATCATTTACGACGTCAATATCGACGGTATTTTGGAATAAGCAGTTTCTGTGAGGAATACAGAATGCCCGGTCTGCCTGTCGGCGGATCGGGCGTTTGTTTAGGCGGCAGTCGCATGTTACAATAGGGTGTGTTCTGTTCCTGGCCGGCTTCATTAACCCGTTTTAAGTTTTGGATCAAACTCTTTTACATTGGCATCTTCGATTTTCCGCTTTCGGGCGGAATGGAAGGCTAGGGGGTGAATACGTCCATGGATTGGTTTGCTGGATCAGTCTCGCGAGCCGTTCCGTGGTCGTTTTGTCCGTCGATTGGCGGACAAAACCTCACTGAAATACCGCCAATACTTAAACCGGGCTCTAGTGGGGCTCGTCGGGAGAGGAACATACGCATTTCCGGCAATCGTATAATTATCGGGGCGTAGTATACCGGTAGTACGCGCCCATGGGGTGGGTGTAGAGAGGGTTCGATTCCCTCCGTCCCGACATTTTAGAGCCGTTATGTCATTTTTGAGAAAAATAGTTTCGCGCCAATTATTCTTGACTATCGTCCTTCTCGGATTGTTGGTCCTGATTTCGTTCCCGTTGACAAAGAATTGGCGCCAGAAGCAATCGATTGATACCGAGATCAAAGAGCTTGAGCAGCAGGTTGCCGAATTGGAACATAAGAACTCAAGTTTGAAACAGGTGATGGACTATATGAAGTCCGACCAATTCGTCGAAGAAGAAGCGCGGACGAAGCTTAATTTCAAGAAACCGGGAGAAAAAGTAGCCGTGATCGAGGCCCAACCCGGAGAAGAGACGACTTCGACAGCCGTTTCCGATATCTTCGATCTGCCGCCAGCTCCGGAGGCGAAGCCTGAGCCGAAGTTCGTCATCAACCTGCATAAGTGGCTCGATTATTTCTTCGCCGCGCAGGCGGCAGAAAAATAAAAAGAGGCGGGGTGGCCTCTAATGGTTGCATGCTTCGATGATGATTTTATCAGCGTGAAGTTCTAGCAAGGCTTTCATAACATGCCTGTTGCTTCTCCGGAATTCGGGAAGTGTCATCAGCCAGTCGAAAACCGGAAGGATGTGCTCTCTGAGATATTTTCCTTCATGCTCCGTTTCAAGTATCGGCAAGTTGCCGATTTTTTTGTACAATCGACGGCATTCATCGGGCAAGAATGTTTCCGTTGCTTCGCACTTTTGCTTGACGTAGCGACGGACTTCTTCCTTCGAATGCATGAGAGGGCTTTTCTTGCCGTTCGGCAGTATGAGCCAGACTTCTTTGAAATTAAAGACGCTGATTTTAAAATGAGCCCGTTTCTGACGAGCCTTGGTGTCCTGAGGGAACATATGCCCGCCTTTCTTTTTTGTTGGAGCCAAAGAGGGGGATCGAACCCCTGACCTGCGCGTTACGAGTGCGCTGCTCTGCCAGCTGAGCTACTTTGGCGAACTATGAAGCACTTACCAGATAATATCAGGAACAAGGGAATAGTCAAGCGGATCTACGTGAGCGGGTAACGGGAATCGGACCCGTGCCTCGACCTTGGGAAGGTCATGTACTGCCATTATACTATACCCGCGGGGTTAATCGTAAATTTCAAATTCAAAATTTCAAAACAATTTTTAAGCAGTCTGATTCAAAAATTAGAAATTAATAAATTATTTTAAAATTTGAAATTAAGAATTTTAAATTGACTAATATTAGATAAAACTTTTATCTAAGTTAGCAATGTGGTATAATTGTATAAACATATTCCATACTCGTCAACGTTACGTTGGCTTTTTATTTTCAACTGGACACTCATGCGCCGAACATCAGCACGTTTCCTCATCGTCATCATATCGCTCGCCCTTATTCCGATAGCGCCTTCCGTCCGGGCGCAGGAAGCCGTCGCTTCCGACTATGCGTTCGAGGCCAGTATCGGCCAGGCACGCTTGGCGACGAATGTCTCGATTACCGCGTTCAACGTCCTGGAAATCGGCCTGCCGGCAAACCAGCTTTCCGCGCCGACGATCCTTAAGGTCAACCAGCTTAATGAAACGGTGGTGCCGCCGAATGGATTATCAATGAGCGGGCCGATGTATCAGATCGACATGCCGGCGGCGAACTTCCGTCCCGGACGCTATTTTATCAGTATCAAGAGTTCCGGCTCGGATGCTTATAAGCAGATTTATTTCTTCGATAAGAATCATCCGGGCGGCTGGCGGACATTGCCGACCAATGAGAATTTCGGCAAAGGCATCATCAGCACGTACCTGACGGCGCCGTTCGCCCGGCTGGCGGTGTTCGAGAATCCGAAGATGGTCGTCAAGGGCAAGGCAAGCTGGTATCGCCATAAGAACGGGCTCTTTGCCGCTTCGCCTGATTTTCCGATGGGCACTCGCTTGCGCGTCATCAATCTTGATAATAAGAAATCTGTCGATATTACCGTCAATGATTACGGTCCTAATCGTACCGTGCATCCTGACCGCGTCGTAGACCTTGATGCGGCCGCTTTTGCGCGCCTGGCGCCGCTCGGAGCCGGTACGATCCGCGTCGCGGTGGAAAAGATTCCCGAAGGAGCGGCTCCGGCAAAGACGACTGCGACCGGAGAGCCGAACATCAGCTCCAGAGCGGCGCTGATCCTCAATAGCGCCGACAACAAGGTCATCTGGAGCGATGATGCCGATACCGTCCTGCCTCTCGCAAGCCTGACAAAGCTCATGGCGGTGAAAGTATTTCTCGATACTAAGCCTGACATGAAGCGTGTCGTCGCGTATTCGGTTAAGGATGAACAGATGAACGCGAAGTACGTCAATCCGGCCGAATCGGCTCGGCTGCGCCTCGCTGACGGCGATACAGTCACAGTTAAAGACCTCGTATATTCGTCCTTAATCGGCTCGACGAACAATACCGTCGAAAGCTTGGTTCGAATTTCCGGCTTGAAGCGGGCAGCATTCATCGCTCGGATGAATGAACAGGCAAAGAAGCTCGGTGCGACAAAGACGCGCTTTATCGAGCCAACCGGATTATCGCCCGAGAACGTTACGACGGCGCGCGACTATGCTATACTGGCAAGAGAGATGTTCATGAATCCGACGATCGCGTCGGTCTCCGTCCTGCCGTCGTATTCGCTGACGACGATCAACACCAAGAAGCCGCACAGTTTTAAAAATACCAACCTTCTCGCACGTGAAAGCGGTGCGGATCTGCTCGGTTCTAAAACCGGGTACCTGACGGAAGCCGGTTATTGCCTCATTACTAAATGGACGACGCCGGCTGATAAGAACGTCATTATCATCGTTCTCGGCGCCGGCACTCGGCAGGAGAGCATCGATGACACCAAGGCGCTCTATGAGTACGCCGTGCCCCATATAAAATAGTCCGATCAATCTCACGAGACATGATCAAGCTTACGAATGTTTCTAAAACCTATCCTCCTAATATCAAGGCGCTCGACCGCGTCAGTCTTCATATAAAGCCGGGAGAATTCGTTTCCTTAGTCGGACAGTCAGGCACGGGCAAGACGACGCTCGTGCGTTCGCTTATCGGCGAAGAGAAGGTTTCCGAAGGCAAGATCGAGGTCGGCAACTGGGATATCACGAACATCGGCAACAGCGAAGTGCCATTCTTGCGTCGCCAAGTCGCTGTCATCTTCCAGGATTTCAAATTGCTGCCGAAAAAGACGCTGGCGGAAAATGTCGCCTTCGCGTTGGAAGTCGCCGGCAAGCCGACGGCAAAGATCAAGTCGATCGTTCCGGAAGTGA
This sequence comes from uncultured Gammaproteobacteria bacterium, assembly GCA_964438845.1. Classification (GTDB taxonomy): domain Bacteria; phylum Patescibacteriota; class Patescibacteriia; order Patescibacteriales; family Patescibacteriaceae; genus Patescibacterium. The sequence continues at coordinate 35,134 of CAYTLN010000007.1, read as the reverse complement.
TGAAGATCGTCGGTCTCGGTTCGAAGATGAAGCGCTACCCGAATGAAGTTTCCGGCGGCGAACAGCAGCGCACGGCGATCGCCCGCGCCCTCGTCTACCAGCCGAAGGTCCTGCTAGCGGATGAACCGACCGGCAATCTCGATTCGATCAATGCTCAGGAAATCATCGATTTGTTATTGAAGATAAACGAATTCGGCACGACCGTGGTTCTCGTCACTCATAATCGCGATATCGTCAATCGGCTTAAGCGCCGCGTCGTGACGCTGCATGACGGCCGGATCATCTCCGACCAGGCAGTCGGAAAATATGTCATCTAATATGTTTATACCGCTCCTGCGCGCCGTAAAATTCAGCCTTCAGGACATTGCCCGTAATATCTGGCTGTCGTTGGTCACGGTCATCATCCTCGTCCTGGCGCTCTTCTCCGTAAACCTCCTCCTGTCAGTACAGGTCATTTCCCGGGCAGCGATCGATACGGTCCGGGATAAGATCGATGTCAGCATGTACCTGCGTCCGGAAGCAGCGGAAAGCGACGTGCTGGCATTGCGCGCCCAGATCAGCGGCTTGGATACTGTCCGCGAAGTCGTTTACGTCTCGAAGCAGGAAGCCCTTGAAGATTTCCAGACGACGCACCAGAACGATCCCGACATCCTCGGCGCCTTGCGCGAGCTGGACGCCAATCCGCTTTCGGCCAGCCTGATCATCCGTCCGAAGAACCTTGACGATTACGACCAGCTCATCACCGACCTCAATAAGATCTCCAGTCCGATCATCGAATCGCGCAACTTCGACGACCATAAGCTCATGCTCGAGAAGATCAACGGCATAACGGACCGCGTGTCCGAGGCCGGCTTCGTCGTCAGCCTCCTCTTTATCGCGATCACCCTGCTCGTCCTCTATAATACGATCCGCGTTGCTATCTATACCCATCGCCAAGAAATCGCCATCATGCGTCTGGTCGGCGCCTCGAGCTGGTTCATCCGCGCGCCGTTCCTTATTTCCAGCGTCATCTATACCTTAGTCGGCATGGCGTTGACGACGGCTCTGTTCTATTTCTTCCTCAGCCTGCTCCAGCCGTATCTCGAGACATTCTTCATGGATTACGATTTCAATATCATGAGCTACTTCGGCGCTAACTTCCTCCGCTTGGCCGCGCTTGAATTCGCCGGCGCCGTCATCATCAACATGCTCGCGAGTTTCGTCGCCGTCCGTAAATATTCCAATGTCTAATATGCTTTCAAAAGCCCGTGAAAAGCTTGTCCGTTCGCTCCATACGACCAAAGGCCGGCGCGAGTCCGGTCTTTGCCTTGTCGAAGGCGAGAAGAACGTCTCCGAAGCGGGGGAGTCGATCGAGTTCACCTTCACGGTCGAAGAGACCGATTTTTATAAGCAGCTCGTCGATACGGTAACGCCTCAGCCGATCGCGGCCGTCGCCCGCATACCGCAGCACGATGAAGCGGCTATTACCGCTTTGCCGACGATCGTCGTCCTCGACGGAGTCCAGGATCCCGGAAACGTCGGTTCGATCCTGCGCCTCTGCTTGGCCTTCAAAGCTTCACTCGTCCTTATCGAGTCGGCCGACCCGTCCTCGCCCAAGGTCATCCGTTCTTCGGCCGGAGCCTTTTTCCGCGTGCCGTGGATCGATGTTCCTCGAGGCGAAGCTGTCGATTTCATCGCCTCGCTTTCACGTCCGATCTATCGTCTGGAAACCCCGAAGGGATCGGCGGCCGGATTGAAGGAATTTTCCCGAGAGAAAGGCGCTATCCTCATCGCCGGTTCGGAAGGGCAGGGGATCAAGCTCGATATCGCCGGAACGCCGCTGACGATAGCCCATGAATCAGCCCTTGAGTCGCTCAATGTTGCTCACGCGGTCGCCATCGCCCTCAGTTCCCGTTACTCGTCATAATCGGTTCTCGAAAATAAAACACCCCGTCGGAAGACGGGGTGTTTTTTGTCTGGAGTGATTACCAGCGGCGGTCGTTAGACTCGCGCGGAGGACGTTCGGCCATCGGGCGGGCTTCTGAGACGTTGATGGTGCGACCGTCGAGGTCGGAACCGTTCAACATAGAGATAGCCTTTTCAGCTTCCTCTTCAGTAGCCATTTCGACGAAACCGAATCCCTTCGAGCGGCCAGTCGCACGGTCCATGATGATGGTAGCCGAAGCGACTGAACCGGCCTGCGAGAAGTGCTCGCGCAAGCGGTCGTCAGTGCTCGAAAAAGGGATTCCGCCGACAAACAGTTTCTTAGCCATAGCTAGGAATGTTTCTTAAGAATCAACGTTGTAAGGCGACCTTCGTCAAGTCTATTCTCAAGAAACCTAACCGGCTTTTGGGAATTGCGGCATGCCGCTGAACGTAAACGAAAACACTTACAATCTTTTTCATAATAGAACGCGTACCTGCGTTTGTCAATGCTTAGGCGAGAATGGCGGGGGAGCAATTGACATGGACAATATAATGTTTTCTAGTATGTAATCTAATATTAGCCAAATAATAGCCTTTATGGTTAAAGCTATTGACAAAATATTACATATGTGATATGATGCAGTATTAACTTAAAAGACCATTGACAAAAGAATAAAAAGTCATTATTTCTCCGGTTATGCTTTAGAACCTGATAGCGAAGGGAAGTTCGCCGTCAGCTTCTAAAACATAACAATCACAAACTAAATCGCCCTAAAAAGGCAAAAGATCGAGGAGAAAAAAATGATTAATTTCATAAAAGTAGCTGTAGTGGCATTTGTAACATTTTTTGCTGCAAATGCTTTGGCTCAGACTGAAGCAGGTAGCAATGATCCAAATCCGGTTATAAAGGTGACAAAGGCAGATGGTCTTGTTTCAATCAGGGACGCCTTCATCGCAGGGGCTGGACCGATTGAATATGGATCAAGTAAATTCGAAGATTTTCTAAAGTTTGCTAATCCTAAAGTTGAAGGGTTAAGGGAATGGGATGCAGAGGGTAGGTTCTTATGTTTTATTAAAATATTTCCTAACGCTTTTAACTCGTTTCACTACAACAAAGATCATTATTACTCTGTTGATACTGAGACTGGAACCCTCTCACAAAGAGAGAAAATGCACTTAAGAAAAGAAGTGCCGGTCCAAACAGCAGGGATCGCAACAGAAAAACCTCTTGAGCAGGGAAATGCTCAAAAATAGATTCTTTATCCAGTAGGATTAAGAATAAAGGCAATCATCAAGGTTGCCTTTTTTTATACCCAAAATGTATATTTCGCTAGGATGCAGATTCGAAGTTCTGCCTCGCCTGTTCCCAATTCAGTACCTGCCAGAAAGCGGCGATGTAATCGGGACGCTTGTTCTGATATTTGAGATAGTAGGCATGTTCCCAGACATCAAGGCCGATGATCGGTCTCCAGCCGATCATGACCGGATTGTCCTGGTTCGGCGTCGAGTGGACGATCAGCTTGTTCTCATCGGTGAGCGAAAGCCAGGCCCAGCCCGATCCGAACTGGCCGGCCGCCGCTTGGCTGAACTGTTCCTTGAACGACTCGAGACTGCCGAAGCTTTCATTGATCGCGTCCGAAAGGCTGCCGGTCGGGTTCGGCGTATCAAGGGACAGGAGCGGCCAGAAGAATGAATGGTTGAAGTGTCCGCCGCCATGATTGCGGACCGCTGTCCGGATGTCCTCGGGAACCGAACTCAGGTCGGCGATCAGTTCGCGGACGTTCTTTTCCGCCAGCTCGGGATAGGCTTCCAGGGCGGTATTGAGCTTGTCGACGTATGCCTGATGATGCTTCGTATGGTGGATTTCCATGGTCCGGGCGTCGATATAGGGCTCGAGGGCTGAATATCCGTACGGCAGGGCGGGCAGAGAATGCGTATTCATGGGATGAAAAATAGTATAGTAATAGCGTAAGTATACCACGGCACGGGAGGATGATAATACGCTGTATGAATTATCCGCTAATTTTTGACAAAATATCGAGCTATGATAAGGTAGCTGTAGTATGAAACCTGATTCTCGAAACAAGAAGAAAGTCGTTGTCGGCTTATCCGGCGGCGTCGATTCCTCGGTCGCGGCGGCTCTCTTAGTGGCGCAGGGTTATGACGTCACCGGCGTTTTTATGAAGAATTGGTCCGAAGATGTCGGGGATTTCTGCTGTTCCTGGTCAGAGGATCTTGAGGACGCCCGCCGTGTCGCTCAGATGCTCGGCATCCGCTTCTATGTCTGGAATTTTGAGAAAGAATATAAGGAACGGGTCATCGGTTATTTTTTCAGCGAATACAAGGCGGGCCGGACTCCGAATCCGGACGTCATGTGCAATCGCGAGATAAAGTTCAAACTATTCTTGGAAAAGGCATTGCGTTTCGGCGCCGATGCAGTCGCTACGGGCCATTACGCGCGTGTTGTCGAGAAGCAGGGAAGTTTTCGTCTGTTGCGCGGCAAGGACGGCAACAAGGACCAAAGCTATTTCCTCTGCATGCTCGGCCAGGAGGAATTGCGGCATATACTGTTTCCGGTCGGAGCCTATACGAAACCGAAGATCCGCGCGCTCGCGAAAAAATACCGTCTGCCGACATTCGACAAGCCAGATTCGCAGGGCATCTGCTTTATCGGCGAAGTCGATATCAAACAGCTCCTGATGCAGCAGATCAAGCCTCGCCCGGGCGATATCGTCGATACCGAGGGCACGAAGCTCGGCCGTCATGACGGCCTCGCCTTCTATACGCTCGGCCAGCGGGGCGGATTGGAAATCGGCGGCACCGGACCGTACTATGTCGTCGCGAAAGACCAGAAAAAGAATCGCGTCGTCGTCAGCAACGATCCGAATGATCCGTTGCTCTGGCGTCGCCAGTGCATCGTCAGGGACGTGACCTGGACGCGGGCGATGGAAGTTCCGGAGCGTTGCGGCGTCGCGATCCGGTATCGCCACCCGGCCTACCCGGCGCGCATCGAACGTTCGGGAAAGGATGGACTTCTGATCAGCTTTGCTGAAGCGCAACGGGCGATCACGCCCGGCCAGCTGGCGGTATTCTATGAAAAGGATGAGCTGCTCGGGGCCGGTGTGATCGATACTGTTGTGTAATATTTATCGGATTGCTACTAAAAAACTCCCCGCACATCAGGGGAGTTTTTTAGCAGGGGAAACTGCAGATTAAGAAACGATCTTTTCTCCGCGGATCAGCCGGATCAGGACCATGATGACGGCGATGACGATCAGAACGTGGATGAAACCGCCGATAGCCACTTTGGTCACGAGACCGAGCAGCCAGAGGACGACGAGGATCGCTGCGATGGTGTAGAGCATATGTACGTAGTTAGTCGGGCCGGCGGCCCGTTGTCTAGGTATACGTGCTGTCGCTGAAGACGTTACAGGGTAGAGAGGAATGAGGCGACAACGCGTTCGACATCAGCGACGCTCTCGGTTTCCATCAGCTTGACCCGCAGTTCTTTCGCATTATCAAAGCCGTTAGCGTAGGCTTTGTAGTGTTTGCGCATGATATGGAACGACTTGACCGAGCCGAGCAGTTCGTCAAAGAGCTTCGTATGTTCGACCATTACCCGCAGCCGCTCCGTGATATCGACCGGTTCTGCGCGGTTGCTGAAGAGCCATGGATTCCCGAAAATGCCCCGGCCGATCATGACGCCGTCGCAGCCGGTTTCTTCGACCCGCTGCCGCCCTTGTCCGAGCGTTTCGACATCGCCGTTACCGACGATGAGCACTCCCGAACCGCGGGCGATATCAGCGGCTTGGGCGATCGTTTCCCAGCGAGCCGGGACTTTTGACATTTCTTTGCGGGTCCGGGCATGGACGATGACGGCGGCCGGCTGCTCTTCGATCAGGGCCGGGAGCCAGGTATCGAGGGTATTCTTCGTGTCGCCGATGCGCGTCTTTATCGACAGCGGCAGGCCGGGAGCGCCGGCTTTAGCGGCGCGCATCAGTTCGCGGGCGATGTCCGGGGTTTTCATGAGCGAAGCGCCCGCGCCTTGCTTCATGACATTCTTATCCGGGCAGCCCATGTTGATATCGATGCCGTCGAAACCGAGGGAAGCGATGAGTTTAGCCGCTTCGAAAAGCTTATCCGGATTAGAGGTGAAAAGCTGGGCGATGATCGGACGTTCGCTTTCGGAATACATAAGATCGGGCAGGAGGGCGTCGCGGCCGATCGAGCAGAGCCCGTCCGCAGAAACGAATTCCGTATACATCACATCTGGCTTGCCATAAGCCGCGATGACGCGCCTGAAGGCAACGTCGGTGACATTGGCCATCGGCGCGAGGATGAAGAACGGTTTGGGGAGGGAATTCCAGAACGACATGGATCAATTGAAAATGATTCGGGCGCCGCTAACGAGGAGCCAGAGTCCGACTGAATTCAGGACAAATGACAAAAGGACGAATTGCCATTTTTTAAGTTTGCTGGCAGACAAAAGCGTAACGCCGAGCTCGTCGGGAAACGGTGAGGCGATGATAAGCGCTCCGGCGACCGGGGTCATCCAGGCGAAATACGGGCTATGGAAAATATGCATGAACGGCCGTCGGCTTAACCGCGTGATGATCGGCTCGAGTTCGACGAAGACCTTGTCCTTGAAAAAACTGAAGATCAGGAAATCACCGAGTACTGAGCCGAATCCGGCAAGGAGCATCAGCTCGATGATATTGAGCCGTTCCGACAGATAGTAGAGGACGACGAGCGCCGGCGCAACCGTGAAGGTCATGACCGAGAACATGCCGGCAATCACGGCCCCGACATACCCCCATTCGCCGACGTGGGTGATCGCGCCCTTGATTACGGGCGAATCGGCGAAGAGAATAAAAATAAAGATACTGAAGATCAGCAAAGTCGTATTCTTATAACGCCAGTGGCGGTAACTTTCGATGAAGTGCATAGTGCCAGTATATCAGGGGATCGCCGATTTGCGAACCGGCCGGGTTACGGGTACAATGAAACAATATGAATATTATGAAATCGTACGCTTTGCCCGTCATTCTTAGCATCGCTCTCGCGAGCCTGCTCGGCAGCCTGTATTTCAGCGAAGTCGCCGGCGTGGTTCCTTGCCTGCTTTGCTGGTACCAGCGGATCGCGATGTATCCGCTCGTGCCGATCTTGGCGGCCGGTATCGCTGCGCGCGACCGGAACGTCGTCCGTTATGCTTTGCCGTTGTCCCTTATCGGCTTGTTGATCGGTACGTACCATGTACTGCTGACATGGGGAGTGATAGCAGCCAAGGCCGGCTCATGCGGCGTCGGCGCTTCCTGCGCGACGGTCACCTGGTCTTTGTGGGGATTTGTCACGATACCGTTCCTGTCATGGCTGTCCTTCCTGGCTATTTCTGTTTTATTGATTCTTTACAGAAAATCTACTAAATCTTAATTTCCAGTTCTTAAGTAATCTTCAATTTGAAATTCTAAATTATTTATTAAATTGAAAGATTAGAAATTAAAAATTATTTATTATGCCTAAAGAATACAAGATCCTGCTCGGCATCGCCCTGGGAGCAATCGTTATAGGAGTCATCTTGTTCCGATTCGCCGGTTCTCCCGTCGCTCGCGAGCAACTTGCGTATCGAGAGGATGCATATACGAAAGGCAATCCGAATGCGTCGGTCGTCGTGACCGAATTTGCTGATTACCAATGTCCGGCGTGCCGATCCGCCGCCGCGATCATTGACCAGCTAGTAAAAGAGTATCCTGACGAAATCCGCGTCGAATTCCGCCATTTCCCGTTATCGATGCATCCGTTGGCGAATGTATCCGCAGAAGCGGCGGAAGCAGCCGGCGAGCAGGGGAAATTCTGGGAAATGTCGTCGCTGCTATTCGATCGCCAGAATGAATGGGGTGATACCTCGGCAGCATTGTCCCGATCCCAGGCAATCGAGAAGTTCAAGCAATATGCCCGCCAGTTGGGATTAGATGAACCGAAATTCAGCGCCGCTATCGAAGACGGCACTTTTAGGACGCGCATCAATGACGACGTGACGGCGGGATCAGCCGCGGGCGTCAACTCCACGCCGCAATTCTTCGTTAATACGACAATGATAGAAGACCTGTCGTACGCAGGCCTCAAGGCTGAAATCGACAAGGCGCTCGGCCGCTAGGAGCCGCGTTCCAGCGTATCATATGCCGCCCGCAGCCGTTCGACGGCCGGGTGGCTTTTCAATCGGTTTTCGAGAATTGAAAGCGCGTGGAGGTAGCGTTCGGGCAGGCCATCCTCTGGGCGGATCCCGAACTTTATGAGAGTTTCGGTATCGCCGATGGCGGCGGCTTCGACTAGCGATTCAGTGTTATGGATCTTATCTGCGGCGAACACTAAGATCGCGTCATTGCTTCCTGTTTCCATGCGTCGCAGGCGGTCCGGCACCCACTGTTCGCGCGGAAGTTTCTGGTTCTCGGAGACCTCCAAGACCATCGAAGCGACCCGTTTACCGAAATCGCGTTCGATGTCAGCGTATCCGTAGCCTTCCGTATCTTCGAGCACGTCGTGGAACAGGCCGGCAATAATGATGTCTTCGTCTTCGGTCCATTCGTTGAGGAGGAGAGCGACGCTTACCGGATGGACGATGTAGGGGTAGTGTTGGCGGCCGGCTCGGTATTGGCCTTCGTGTTGGCGGACAGCGATATTTATCGCGCGTTGCATCCGGGGGGTAAGCGCTATCATATCTTCTTATTCTTGGTTGTGCGACGGTAATACAGCACGACGGCGTATCCCGCTAGCAGCAATATCCAATTGCTTGCAAAGATGATCGGGTGCGACCAGGAAACGCCATTGATATGGAAATCGGAAATCGGCCAGAAGATCGGCGTCGGAAAGAAATCAGCGCTGTGCGTGAATATATCGAGCAGGATATGGAATCCCCAAGCGAGCAGGGGAATGTATGGCTTTTTCTTGAAGAGCCATACAAGGCCGAAGAGTCCGGTAAAGACGACAAGGCTGTGGGTAATGTCATATAGGCCGTAGACATAGTCGGGGATAGCCGCTCGCGCGCCGGCCGCATCCGACCAGTCAACAGCGTTGACGCCGAGAATCTGCTGTACCGTAATGACGGCGAAGGCGAGGACATCGGGAGCGACGCCAAGGCAGAACGCGATCCAATAATCGCGCCGCCGCTGTCGGCCGAAGACAAGACCTCCCCAGAGGCCGTGAGAGATAACATCCATATGTAAAGTGTTCATTCATTAGTATACCTGATTATGGTATGATGAGACTACTATTATTAGGATACCAATATGGCTAAGCTCGCGTTGTATGTGTTCCGCCACGGTCGGACAGTCGATAACGTCAATAGCGTCTTTTGCGGTTGGCGGGACTCTAAGCTGACCAAGTCAGGCAAGGAAGATGCCCAGATCATCGGTATCCGACTTAAAGGCAAACGGATCGATGTCGCTTTCCATACGTCGCTTTCCCGCAGCAAGGATACGCTCAAAGAGGCGTTGCGGAGCCATCGCGAATGCACATACTTGATTGAAGACGACCGGATGATCGAACGCAGCTATGGCAAGTTTTCCGGCAGCACCCATTTGAAAGTCGCCCGTAGCCATGGTCCCGAGGCGTATGATGCCTGGCATCGAGGCTTTGCGGTCAGGGTGCCGGGAGGCGAGAGTTTCGTTGACGTTGAAAAGCGGGTCGCTTCCTTTATTAAGGACCTGCTGGTTTTCATGAAGCGCAACAAGGTCAATGTCGCCATTTCCGCCCATGGCAACTCTATCAGGCTGTTCAGGAAGATCATGGAGAAGGCGAGCCGGGCCGAGGCTGTCAGCTGGGAAATCCCGTACGACAAGGTCTATACGTATACGGTCGAAGCCTAGCCTTGACAGGCCTTTGATTTTGAATCATAATGACCCCATTACTTACTGAATAGCCCACCAGATATGGCGACAAAATGCGATTTGACCGGCAAAAAGGCGCGCTCCGGCTTTAATAAGAGCCACTCGAACCGACGCACTAAACGGAAGTTCAAGCCTAATTTGCAGGAAAAAAAGGTTACTAATCCGAAGACCGGCCGCGTCATCAAGCTGACGCTCAGCACCAAGGCCATCAAGACCCTGAAGAAATGGGATAAGGCCGGAAAAGTATACGACCTTGAAAAAATGACCCGCTAGGGTCATTTTTGTTATTCAACGGGCAGCCTGAACGGCGCCTTTTTTGTTTGACAAGCGGAGTCCGCTGCCGTAAAGTAGTGGCAACCAAACGTGCAGACCGCACATTTAGAAAAGGAAAAATAATGGATAGACTCACTTTACGGGAAATACTGCCGCGTACGTTAGGCAGCGGATTCCCGGGTGAAGGGGAATCCATAGGATTGGATAGAGAGGCGCATCGTGAAGCGCTACAGGCTCGGACTCGGCTCCTGTGGGTACGGACATTGCCGGCTACCATGGCGAACTTCGTGCTGTTCCAGGGTTTTATCGCTTGCGGCTTAGCGTATTATTTTACCAGCGTCGGGCGATACTCCGAGGCAGCTCTTTCCATCTTGATTGCTAGCCTGACAGATTGGCTCGACGGCAAGATGGCTCGACTGTATCGGCAGGAAACGATGATCGGAGCGGCTCTCGATCCGCTTCGGGACAAGGTTCTTGCCGGCATGGTGTTCTTCTTCAGTATCGGAGCAGGCTGGCTTTTGCTTAGCGCGGAACTAATTTCGACGTCGTTCGCCCTCCTCTTGCAACGGTATGTGCGGAAACATGAAATCTGCGACCATGTAGTACTCAAGGGAAGCAAAGTCCTGACTGGGATCCAGCTGGCAAGCTTCTGCGCGATCTATGCCGTGGCTATGAGCAGAGAGCAGGGATGGATAGTCCGGTCGGTGGAACTGCCGATTGCTGTTGCGGCGTTCATAATGGCGTTAGCTTCCGCGTACCGGATGATAACGTACGCGCGGTATTTCATTTCAAGGGAAAAAAGATATCCTCGTACAAAAAAGACTGCCGGATGATTGATCCGACAGTCTTATTTTTTTCCTGAAGCCGTATCCTGGTTCTTCCACTTTTCCACATACTGGCCGAGCCCTATGCGGTGGAATTTATTCCTGAGCTTCGTTGAGGATAACAGGAAGGCTAACAGCGAAGGATATTCGATGAGGTAGCGGTTGCCGGTCACCTTGAATGTCACCCGAGCCGCATCGATCGCTCGGCGGATAGTCTTTGATCCGACCCCTCCGATCTTCGCTGCTTCCGAAACGGATAGCCACAAAGCCGTCTGTATCTGCTCTTGTTTTTGATCCGATAGGGTCATAGAGTTAAGTCAACGAAAATCTGGACTTATGTTGGGAGACAGGTCAAAGCGTGTACGATAAGTCTAGATTATATTAGACTAAAGTTTACAGTCGCCAGTATGGCACAGGTAGATTGTAGAATCAAGATGGCAGCGAGGCTGAACCGCTCAGCTTTGTGCCAGCGGCATGGGAATATGCTCTCTCCGGGCCTCGTGCCAGGAAGCCTAAATGCATCAGAAATATTCCTGAAGGAGCCGGAAGACTGGACAACTGTCCTCAAGGGCCTGTCTTTACTTTGCTTTGAAAATGTGGTATTTTGGAACAATCCGTATCACGCTTTAAAGTTTAGCTAGTATATAAAAGGGTTGGTGTAACACTTTTATTTTTTTTACGTATAGATACATGCCAAAGGCAAAAAAGACCTCATTTTTCGGAGGAGAAGAAGTTCTCTTCCTGCGCTTGAAAAAGCACAAGGATAAGCAAGCGTTCATTGAGGCTTACGATCTTTATATTGACCAGATTTATAGATTCGTCTATTTCAAGGTCGGCGGTAAGGAAGAGGCCGAAGATGTCACATCGATGGTATTTCTCAAGTGTTGGAATTACATCTATGAAGGCAACCTCGGAGACTACGGAACGCTCAAGCCTCTCCTTTATAAGATCGCCCGCAATACGATCATCGACCACTACCGGAAAGCTTCGAATCGGGAAAGCGTTTCGATTGATGATGTCGCCAACACGGCGGTCGTCATCGACGAGAAACAGGATCCGCACGAAGAGGCCGCGATCAGTATCGATTTCCAAGCGGTGATCGAACAGAAGCTGCCGCAGCTGAAAGACGAGTATCGCGAAGTCATTATCTTGCGCTTCATCAACGAACTGTCGATCGCTGAGATTTCCAAGATATTGAATAAGACGAACGGCAATGTCCGGGTGTTGATCCACCGGGCTCTCGATTCGTTGCAGCATCTGGTCAAGGACGGCACTGACGAAACTAACTAATTATTTTTTCTAACAGACTATACGTTGCACGTTGAGGACAACATGCTTGGTTCGACCGGCGACGTATATTTTGTTACCAACTCTACAATGAACGATAAAGACTTGCTTAGAAGGTTAGCTTCGCTTCAAAGCGTAGCGCCTGACGCTTCCTGGGTAGCGCAGAACCGGGCCGTGTTGTCGTCGCAGATTTCCAACGGCGTGGAATATGGAGAGATCAAGCTGGGCTTCTTCGCCAGCCTTTCCTTGTTCTCGAAGCGCCTTGCTCAGCCGACGTCGATTGCGGCGATGATCGTGATCGTCCTGGCGACCGGTTTTGTCGGTGTCAAAGCTTCGCAGAAGTCCCGCCCGGGTGATCCGCTGTATATTGCGAAGACCATCAGCGAAAAAGCGCGCCTCGTCGCCGAGCTCAATGAAATGAATAAGGCTAAGTTGAACCTTGAGTTCGCAAGCCAACGGGCTTCAGAACTAGAAAGCATCGCCGAGACGTCCCAGGCGGACGATCCGCGCTTGAAAGAATTGTCCGATAGTTTCAAGAATGAACTGGCCGCCGCTCGTCAGCGCCTGAGCACAAGTACGAAGGATGCACCCGCGGCTAAAACTTCCATAACAGCAACGGTTGAGCCGGTGACAAAAGAAGAAACCCCCGTTGCTGAAGATGAGGGCGTAACGATCGCCGAAACTCCCGACGTCAAAGAAGAAATCAGTTCGGTTCCGGAAGCTATCGATGAAGTCCAGCAGCTCTTCGACCAGAAGAATTACGATGGCGCGATCGATAAGCTCAAGGGCATCCAGATACGATAACCTGAGCAGTTTTATAACGAAACACGATCCCGGCCCTGTCTTTCGGGGCCGGGGATTCCTCCTACTATGAATGTATGAGCCGGTTACGACCGTAGCCGATTCATATATCCATAGTACGCGCCTCACGGCACGGAGTATGGAGAAAGACTCTATGGGTCCGCCTGTAGAGCAGCATAGCCCGAAAGGTCGATACTCTCGCGAGTAGCTGTGCTCGGTCCGCTTCTGCGGATCGACCTTATAAACCTTTCCGGTCTTTGAAAAGCTACCTCTTTTGAGGATGTTACATCGATTTAGCTTTTCTCCGCATCGACGGGAGTATCCCGTAGCGGAACAGTGAATGCCCTGTGTTTACTCTCCGAGTGTCTGATCGGTATTCCGGTCGATGCGGGGAAGCGGGATTCCGATCGATGTAGCGCAGCTTATTCAAAGCCACAAAGGATTAAAGAATCTATGAACCTACGAAAGATCTTTGCTTTCGCCTTGGTAGCCGCGGTTATCTTCGGTACCGCCAGCTTCGCTGGTGTTACGAACGCCGCTTTGGCTAACGGCGTCCTCGTCAAGAGCGACGCTTCGTCAGCTGTCTACTACCACAATGGCGGTAAGCTCTATGTGTTCCCGAATTCCAAGACCTACTTCTCTTGGTACGCTGACTTCTCGTCAGTCATGACCGTTTCCCAGGCTGAACTCCAGACGTATCCGCTCGGCGGCAACGTTACGTATCGCCCGGGCACCAAGCTCATCAAGACCACTATCAACCCGAAAGTGTACGTCGTTGGCGCCAATGCCACGATCCACGCTATTCCGAGCGAAGCTGACGCTATCTCACTCTGGGGCAGCAACTGGGCTGCTATGGTAGATGACGTTCCGGAAGCTTTCTTCACCGCTTACACGATCGGCTCTGAAAAGACTGCCGGTATGTACGGCGAAGGCCAGCTTGTTAAGCACGCCAGCTCGGCTGATGTTTACCTCTACAACGATGGTAAGTACCGCCGCGTTACTGAAACCGGTTTCAACGCTAACCGCTTTAACTTCGGTTACGTCGCGACCGCTCCGGCCAGCTTGACCTTCACCCCGATGGGTACTGAAGTCACTGCGGCTGAATCAGGTTTGATGAACGTTGCTGGCAGCGCCACCACTTCGACGAGCGAAGAGTTCGATCCGAATGGCGGCACCCAGGGTTCGATCAACTCGATCGAGCTCGGCTCCCGCGATGAATCGCAGGCTCTCGAAGGCGAAACTGACGTCGAAATCTACGCGACTGACATCGAACTCACCGACGACGGTGCGTTGATGATCACCCGCGCCGATGTCTGGTTCGCTGAAGCTGATGCCGGCACTGAATCGCAGCGCCCGTGGGACTACTTCGAAGAAGTTTCCCTCGTCCGCAACGGTGAAGTCATCGCTACTGCCGATGCCGGTTCTTCGTCCGACTGGTCTTCAGTCACCGACGGTAACGTCGACACTGCTGCTACCGGCCGCGAATACCGCCTCCGCTTTGCTGACCTGAACCTCGTCCTTGGTAACGACGCTACCACCGAAGTCTCGGTCGCCGTTTCTATGGCTAACACCATCGATTCTGCCGACCAGTCTGCCGACTGGTACGTCGAGCTCGGCTCCATCCGCATTTTGGATGAATCCGGCTTTACCACCGATGAAAATACTGACTTCGGCACTGTCCAGACCCTTGAAGACCTCTTCACGGTCGGCAATGAAGAAGAAGCTGCGATCGACGTCCGCGACGCGAACGACCCGGTTGACGCTACTGTCATCGAAGTCAGCGATTCGTCAAGCACCGACACCAATGGCGTTGCTATCTACAACTTCGACGTTGAAGAACAGAACGACATTGACGTTAACATCGAAGAAATGACGTTGACCTTCACTACGACTGGTACGACGACTGAAAACGATGTTATCAAGCGCGCCTACCTTTACCACGGCACCAACAAGGTTGGTGAAGAAACCGTGGCTAACGGCGGCATTGTCAGCTTCGACAACATGAACATCGATATCGATGGCGACACGAAGAAGACGTTGACCGTCAAGGTCGACCTCTACGGAAACAACGGCGCTGCCCGCTATGTTGAGGGCACCACGTTGGCCGTCGCTGTCACGTCGATCGATGTCTTCACCGACGCTAACGGAAACGACGAAGGCGACATCACTCCTTCGATCTCCGCTACGTCTGAGACCCACGAGCTCCGCTCACAGGGCATCCGCCTTGCGTTCGTCAGCTCTTCGGCCGTCAAGACTTTCGTCGCTGACGAAGCCGGTGAATCCGATCAGGGTACCTTCAAGATCACCTTCACGGCGACTGCCTTCGGCGCTGACATGCGCGTTGACAAGTCCTGTGTTGAAGATCAGGTAAATGCCGCTGGTCAGGGTACCGAGTACACCATCACCAACGCTGGCAGCAATGCCACTACGTGCCTTGTCGCTTCATCGTCAACCGACTCTGAAGACACGGCCAACGTATTCGAAGTTGATGAGGATACTACTCGCACTCTTACTTTGACTGTCGTCGCGACTGCTTCTGCGACTCACTTCGCTGAAGTTTCGCTTACCTCTGTCAACTGGGGTACGGCTACTAACGACACTAACGCCAACTACTACACGTTCGACCTCGCGGACTACAAGACCGACGCGTTGAACTTGATCGATCTCTAAGAGACTGATCTGGTAGCTAGCTTAGCTAGTTGCAAAACCCTCCCGCCATACGGCGGGAGGGTTTTTGTGTATATAATATCGGTGCGGCTGGCGGGATCGTATAGTTTCCGTCCGGAGCGAAAAATGCTATGATAAACATACTATAAATTAATGGCCAACGTGGACGAATGCATTGCCAGTCGTACGCGTCCGCCCACCGTCTTATGGAAAAGAACCTTTTTATCCCCGGTCTTCTGGCCTTGGCTGCAGTCGGTATCGGCGTTATCGCCCTTAGCGGGATACTCGGGACTAAGCAAGCATCCGCCGCACCGGCTTTTGGCGATATTATTATCACCATTGAAGACGAATTGGGAAATCCGGTCGCAGGGGGAACGTTCACGTTCAATTGCAGCGGTTCCGACCAATCAGTTGTTGACAATGCTGGGGATGATGATGATATGGAGGAGGGAATCATTCATTTGGTAGCGGCAAAAGTTTCCGGGGGAGGTTCGGGCTGCGTTAACAATTCTACCTTCACAAACGATACGGTGACCGTTGACGGATACGTAGCGGAGGATACGACGCTGGTGCATTATTTCGCCTTGCCGACAGAATCCTGGAATACGGCGACGACATCGTTAGCTTTCGGACATAAGGTTAGCGACATAAAAGACGAATTGGGAAATGATCTCACTCCGGACAGTGTCGTTGCCGGGACTTCTAATACTCCGTGCGTGGTGACCGGGACATCGGCGTATTGTCCGGTGCCCCTCGCGGAGGACGATGAAAAGTACACCATTATAAAAGACGGATACGTCGGCGTTGAGCCGATTGTGCAGTCCAATCGAGATAATGATTCCGATCCTCAGATTGAATATCAGCTAGAAGGAGGTTATTATCTCCCCTTTAGCCATACGATCGTCGTGAAGAACCAGCTCGGTAGCAAGGTTAGCCCTGACTCGGTCGTTGCGGGAGCGAATAATGTGGCGTGTACGATTACTGAAGATGGTTCGTATTGTCCGGTTGAGTTGGCGGATGATGATGTGCTGGAGAATGGCTTTACGATTGTCACTTCGGGCTACGTAACAAAGACGGTCGCTTTCACGAGCGATCGGGTCGACCCCTTTGACGGCAAGGAAGAAATAAGTATGGCCGCATTTGATAACTATCAGTTCGCTTTGCGCGTAAACTTGAACGTGAATACCGCGACCGTAACGGCCGGCGACGATTTGGCGCTGGTATGCACTCAGCCCATAGCCTCGTCCAGCTATTATTGCCCCGTACCCGTTGATGATACCGAAACGTTAGTCCAAGTGACCGCTCCCGGTTATTATCCGAAAATGGCCGCGTATACCGACCGCACTCTTAATACCGATCCTCAAGAAACAGTAACCTTGGCCCTGACGACGACGTCTACGAACGGCGGGGGAGGAGGGAATGGTTCTTCCGGAACTCCGACGCCCGCTCCGACTCCGACACCAACTCCGCTCCCGACCCCTGAAACCCCGAAGACGATCACCGATATCATTATTGATGAAGCCGCTATGTTGGCAGCCAGAGCCGACGCTCTCGACTATTTCAAGGATACCGGCACCCCGTCGACGATAAAAATCGGTTCGGGTGAACGCAACGGCGTTCTCTTCTCGTTCCGCGAAGCCTATGGCCATGACACGAAGACTGTTGCTGACTGGGTCGATGCCCTTTCGATCGCCAACGGCCGCTGGCCGCTGACAGTCAATAAGACGGTTGAAGCCCGGGCCTATGTCAATTTCCGCGCCGTCTACGGCCGCGACGCCAACATGAAGAACTCGACCGACGTCAACGCCCTGAAGATGATGGGCTACGGCGTCCTTCCCGCCAAGCCGCGCAATCTCGCTATGGAACGTTCCGCTATCGCTCGCTTCACGGCCGCCTTCGGCTTCGGACCGTCGATTGCCCGTCATTGGAATGTCGTCAGAGCGATTGCTTATTCGGGTGTGACTGAATAGATTTTTTGCTTAGAAAACCCGGATCTTCGCGTCCGGGTTTTTCTTTATTTCACCAAAAAATGGAGAAGTGGTACTATGAAGGTATCTAATATTTGCTTATATGAAACGGTTACTTATCATAGGCGCCTTTGTGGCTACGGCTGTGGCGGCATTTCTTTCGCTTTATGAAGCTCGTGCTGCGGCGGGGGATGTCGTTATCGCGGTTAATGATCAATTCGGGGTCCCGTTTGGCGATGGGGGTAACGTGATAGTACGAATTGCTTGTACGGGCGGTGCAAGTTATGAAGTTCAAGACGGGGCGGTTAACGATGGTGATGGAGTCTACAATTATGTAGTCGTATTTTCGGCAGAAGATATCGGAGACGGAACTATCGCCGATTGCGATAATGGCGATGCTTTCACGGTAGAAGAGATTGAGCAGAATGGCATGGTTGGAGTCAATGATACGAGCCTGACTGCCTATTCAACGGCAATTCAGAATAATGCTACTCTGAACCTTCTGTATGGTCATAAGGTGAACGTTGTTGATGAATTGGGTAATCCGATCACGCCGGAGTTTGTCGGGCAGGTTGACGGAGAAGGCACGTGCTTCACTATCATGGATGATGAAGTATATTGCGGTTTTTCGGTTGACTCGGATTCTGATGACTATTTCTTAGTTGAAAAAGACGGTTATGTTATTTCGGGCGAGTTTGATGTCCCTGTTGCAGGGGATCGTGAAAGCCAGACCGATCCTCAGGTAGTAACGACGATGACCGCCTCGAACGGCTTGAAGTTCAGTCATAAGCTAACGAATGTGCGTGATGAGTTGGGGAATCCGATCGCTGTTGACTATGCGTATGTATGGCCTATCGACCTCATATGCTCGTCGCGCAGCGGCGAAGTGTACTGCCCTATAGAGTTAGCCGACGATAACGCAGGCATTATCGAAGTTCTTCCCTCCGGCTATGGGGGGATGGAGATTGAAATGTATGGCGATCGGACTGCCAATTCCGACCCCCAATCAGTAGCTGCGGCCGGAGAGGGATATGAGCTAAAATTCGCCCACAGGATTTTTGTAAATGATGAGTTTGATAACGATATCGTCCCTGATAGGGTTACGGCGGGAGCTAACGATACGGTCTGCGTTATAGCGGGTATGATTGCATATTGTCCCGTGCCCGTAGATGACGACGACGACCTTACTGAAGGCTTTATCATCCAGAAAGACGGCTACGTCACGACAGAAGTTGATTTGTTATATGATCGCACCGATGCGCTAGATACTACCGAAAACAGTTGGGTTTACATGGACGCTGGCAACGGACTCGATTTTGCAGTCAAAGCGACGGTGACCGCTAACGGCGACCCTCTTTCCGATGCGACCGTCAGGGCCGGGGATGACTATCATACTGCCTGCACGGAAGACGGCGATACGGGGATTTACTACTGTCCGGTGCCGGTCAATGATACGACCGTGACGGTCCGGGCCCAGTCAGATGATTATAAAGCTACCGTCGGCGTGTTTACCGACCGTACGGCCAATTCTGACGCCCAACAGACCACGGCAATAGCGATGCAAGCCTTCTCGGGCGGCGGTTCGCACCATGCTCCGGGCAGCGAGTCGACTCCGACGCCCGCTCCGACTCCGACACCAACTCCGCTCCCGACCCCTGAAACCCCGAAGACGATCACCGATATCATTATTGATGAAGCCGCTATGTTGGCAGCCAGAGCCGACGCTCTCGACTATTTCAAGGATACCGGCACCCCGTCGACGATAAAAATCGGTTCGGGTGAACGCAACGGCGTTCTCTTCTCGTTCCGCGAAGCCTATGGCCATGACACGAAGACTGTTGCTGACTGGGTCGATGCCCTTTCGATCGCCAACGGCCGCTGGCCGCTGACAGTCAATAAGACGGTTGAAGCCCGGGCCTATGTCAATTTCCGCGCCGTCTACGGCCGCGACGCCAACATGAAGAACTCGACCGACGTCAACGCCCTGAAGATGATGGGCTACGGCGTCCTTCCCGCCAAGCCGCGCAATCTCGCTATGGAACGTTCCGCTATCGCTCGCTTCACGGCCGCCTTCGGCTTCGGACCGTCGATTGCCCGTCATTGGAATGTCGTCAGAGCGATTGCTTATTCCGGACTTATTTTCTAGATCGAGCATTTGGCGCTTTGCTGCCGGAATGATATACTGGTAGGGATATTATATGCGCTGCCCGAATTGCCAGAAACTTATCCTCAATAATCTCAAAACCTGCCCGTACTGCGGGAAGGATATTGCGACATCTAATTCTAATGTCCACGATATGTTCGAAACATCACCTTCGCCAATGAGCGCGATGCCGTCAGCCGCCGGCATTCCGCCGGCCGAGCATCATGAAGCGGTCCAGACCGAAGTCAAGAAGCGCCGTTGGCAGCGGTGGGTATTTTACGCGCTTGTCGTGCTTATCGTTCTGGGGGCGGTCGGCCTTATCGTTAAGATGAACAACGATAATACTAAGCTTCTTCTCGCTGTTTCCGAGACGCAGAAAGAATTGAATTCCAAGCGGAGCGAACTGGATGCAAAAACGACTGAAGCGACTGTCGCTTCGGAAAATCTAAAAAAAGTTCAGGCTCAGCTTGATCAGCAAGCTTCCCAATATAAGACTGAAATCGAAGGGCAGGCGACAGCGGTAAAAGATCTCGAACAATGCCGTATCGAATTGACCGCTTCCGACGCGAACATCTATAATCTGATCCTCGAACTCGGTTCCGGGATTACTACGGTTGATTTGACTCGTATCCCGGTAGCGGATGCTAATTTAGGCAGCGGCGTCGACACGGATAAGGACGGTCTTTCGGACGAGGCGGAAACGGCGGTCGGTACTGATCCGAGCAAGGAAGATACTGACGGCGACACGTTCAAGGACAAAGAGGAGCTTCTTGGCGGCTTCAATCCGGCTAAAGCAGGGGAGCGCCTGCCGATTGATAACGGTTATGCCAATCAGCAGAAGGGCAAGATCGTCATCGCAGTCGACGGGCAGAAAGACGCCTGGTATATTTCGCCTGATGATGGCAAGCGTTACTTCCTCGGCCAACCGGGGGATGCGTATAAGGCGATGCGGTCGATCGAGTATTGGACGAAGAATTTCAAGAAATAGCTTTGGTGCCGCGCTTTCAATTATAACGATAAAACACCCGCTCGCGGCGGGTGTTTTTAATAACTAACCTAATAGACATTTGCGCCGATTGCCGTCATGTACGTATTTATGTCATTAGCCATAGTGAGCGCTTCCGTATCAGTCATCGCTCCGCCGATGGTTATCGCGGCGATTTGCCGCGGACTGAAGACTACCGGTGTTCCGGCATTGCTGCGAGCACCGATGAATATAGTCGTATTTAAGACCGAAGAAGAGCTGATGCTGTCGGTTTGTGTCAGCGTGCCGTTGCGGTAGAACTTGTTCGTGGTAGTGCTTACGCGTTGCGAAAGGAAGAAACCGAGGCTAGAAGAGCTTGCTAAGGATGAGGCGCTGCAACTTGCAATATAACTGAGCGTTGAGCCTCCTGAGCGGATGAATGGGGCTGTGCAGGTGCCGTCATAGCCTCCAACTTCGACGTACGCTCCGTTAGCCTCGGTGCGTGAATAAATGCCTAAACTCTGGGAACCTGAGACGAAGTTCGTCCCGTTAGTGGTTGGGTTGTAGTTCGTGCTGAGATACTGGGTCGAGCCGTTACCAGTAATTCCTCGATAAGCGGTCCAAGTAGGCGATACGCCTCCGCTCGCATTGAAGCTGGTAGATTTCCAGTTCAACCGTGAATCAGTCGCGTTAGTTCCTATGGCAAACACGTAGAAAACATCTAATTTATTCCACCAGCCGTTCGCTTTTGCGCTCACGATCAGAGCATTCATATTCTCTTTATCCGTATCGCTTAACGTGCCGCTAAAACGGGCGAACAAGGCGGTTGCCGCCGAATCGAAACCCAGGAGATTTATGCTCCCCGGTGTGGCAACGTTCCTTCCGGCCGCGACGCTGCCGGTTGCTCCCGTAAGGCAGAAGCTTAAGGTATATGACTGGTTGGAGTTCGTTGCGGTATATACATAATTTGTATCGGGGCAGGTACCTTCCCGTCGAGGAGAGGGATTCGAGGGAACCGGATCTATGTACGTAATATTGTTTTCTGCGAAGGTTTGCCCGGGTGTGATCGCGTTCGGGTAGCTTTTGTTTCGGCTATAATACATTTCAAGCCCGGTTTGTATGACACTGATATCGTGTATACGCCTCGCATCGCGGCTTTTCATGCGTGATGAATTAAAAGAAATCGTGACTAAGCTGAGCAGTATCACGATAATGCCGATCACTACAAGGAGTTCTATGAGGCTGAAGCCTGGGGCGTGGTGTTTTTTCATGGTTAGTTTAGTTTGGAAGTATTCCCTCGGGTATGGCTACATGGGCTCCTCCTGAGATGTCCTCCTGAGGATATCCGAGGCAAAAACTGAGCGTATAGGAAATCCCTCCGGAAATCTGGGCGTAGTCATAGTCTTTATCGGCACAGCCGTTGTCTGCTCGAGGGGTGGGATTGGAGGGGATTTCTTCCAAGATGATGGTTGATCCGCGCAGGAGAGAATTTCCCGGAGTAATTGCCGTAGGGTAAGATCCCGTTTGAAGATAGTAGAGGTTCAAGGCGCTCCGGATGGTTGAAATATCGGCCACCCGCCTCGTATCACGGCCTGTTATGCGCGCATAGGAGAGGGAATTGAACGACAAAATGGCCAAAACCGCGATGATTGCTACGACCATCACTATCTCCAGAAGAGTGAATCCTCCTTTTCCCTTAAAAAAATTGATATTTTCCATTTTTTTCTCTCTTATTATACCACCTTGACAAAAAAAGAGTAAAAGTCATGTTTTTATTGCTGTTTTTGCTATGGTACTGTATACTTATGGATAAGAGAGGCATTTTGCCTTTTACTAACTAAGTTGTACGTCTATATGACAAAGTCCCAGCTCATGGAAGCCTTGGCTTCTAAATCAGGCATGGCCAAGAAAGATGTGGTCAACCTGATGAATGTTATCGCTGACATGGCCTACACTGAGGTTAAGCGCAATGGCGAGTTCGTCGTGCCTGGCCTCGGCAAGATGGTCAAGATGAAGCGGGCTGCCCGCATGGGCCGCAACCCGGCGACCGGCGAACAGATCCAGATCCCGGCTAAGACCGTCGTTAAGTTCCGCTTGTCAAAAGCCGCCAAGGACGCCGTTCTCTAAGAGAAGACCACTCCTTAAGCAAGGCAACCTGCCGACTCACCGGGGCAGGTTGCTTTTTGTTTAAGTTTTGAGATGATCTACGATTCGAGGAGGAGGGTGACCGGACCGTCGTTGATGAGCGAGATGTCCATATGAGATCTGAACGTACCGGTCGCGATTGTTAGGCCCTTTCCTTTAAGATAATCGATGAAGCGTTCGTAGTATTCCTCGGCCTTTTCCGGCTTGGCCGCATCGAAGAAGCTCGGACGATTGCCTTTCGAACAGTCGCCGAATAGAGTGAATTGTGAAACGACGAGGATCCTGCCACCGTTTTCTACGACGGACTCGTTCATTTTTCCTGCGGTATCTTCAAATATCCGCAGGTTGATGATCTTTTCTGCCAGTTTTGAAATGGCCGCTTCGGTGTCGGTTTCGGCAATCCCGAGGAAGACAAGCAGGCCCGGCCCGATAGATCCGACTACGATTCCGCCTACCGTGACCGAGGCTTCTGAGACACGCTGGATAACCGCTTTCATAGGTTGATTTTTATAGAGATATATGCTAGAGTGGGTGTCAGAGCTTCATTTAAACTAACATTTTTAAACAAAAAAACCAAACTGTTTGAAGGAGAAAGAACATGTTAAACGCCTTCTTATTAACCCCCCGGTTGGCATATGCTCTGCCAGTTTTTACAGGAAACCGTTCGTATGCAGAAAAATTCCGAAATTGGAAACGCAATTTTATTGTAAGGATACGCCGGACGTGTAGGGGGCATTATAAGAAGCTATTCATTTAAGAAAAGTTAGGTAACGACAGTAGCCGCAGATCAAAAGTCTGCGGTAATTTTTTAGCTAATTCGTTGTACTAGAGGTATAATCAACCTATGCAGGCAATTACGATTATCGGCGGCGGTTTCGGAGGAGTCTATACCGCTCGATACCTCCTTTCTTGGGGATTCCGCGTCCGGCTTATCAGCCGTGACGATTTTTTTACGTTTACGCCTTTATTGCATGAAGTGGCCGCCGGGACATTACGACGAGAAGATGTCGCTTTTCCATTCAAGACGTTCTTTACTGATCCTGCGTTCGAATATGTGCGAGGGACGGTAGTATCGATAGATACTGAGGGAAAGGCGATTGGACTGGCCAGCGGGGCGAGCATGCGTTATGAAACGCTCGTGATAGCAAGCGGTTCCCGCGCCGATAACGGAGCGATTCGGCATGTTGAGGATTCATTATCCCTGAAGACGATAGAAGATGCTGTCGCAATCAGATGCGCGCTTGAACGGGCGGCAGCTCAGGGCCGCGTCCGGGTCGCCGTAATCGGAGCTGGACCGACCGGCGTGGAGCTCATATGTGAAATCAGCCAGCTATTGCGCAGCAAGCCTGTTGCTCATGTCTCTTTCGATCTTTTTTCGGGACGCCACTTGCCATTCGAGAGCCAGCATCCGCGGATTGCTGGCTACATGGCGCGGACGTTGGAGGAACTACGGATAGCGTTTCACCCTAACAGTATTGTCGAGCGGATAGAGCGGGGAATTATCCATACCCAAGGAGGCGAGACTGCTGCTGATATCGTCATCCTGGCTACCGGCGTCAGGCCGGCGACAGATTTCATGCCCGCTTCCTTTAAGGATTCTCACGGGAATATTCTGGTCGATGAGCATTTGCGGGTAATCGGTACGCCAGACGTCTTCGCGCTTGGCGATATTATCACTCTGCCGTCGGGAAAACCGCTGTCGTTGGCTCAACTTGCAGTGAAGCAGGCGAAAATCGTCGGGCTGAATATTAGGCGCGTGAGTTCCGGTGAATCCCTTGAGGCATATCGGGTAGAGGTGGCAGGCATCCTTATGTCGCTCGGGAAATGGAATGCGGTGGGCGTCGTTGCCGGTCGCTTTATGTCCGGACGGATCGCGTGGTATATATGGCGGACAGTATATCTATTTAAGACTCCTGGATGGAAGAATCGCTTGCGGATCGCGTGGCGCTGGACAATATATCTCTTTGATTCTCGAGGATATTTCAGAATTACGAAAAAATAAAAAGCGCCTCGCGGCGCTAGGGGCGTTTGCTTTTAGGGCAGGCGCTTTTTTAAGTCATCGAGATACATTCGTATTCCGTTTGTTCCTGATAGTCGGTTTATAAATCGAAGGAAGGGATTATTGATTGAAGTGCGTTCAGTGAGAGTAAGGCGTGAGCCTGTGTCGATTGGATCAATTACGAACTCCCACTCCTTCGGGAAAGATGAGTCTTCTTGTCGGCGGATCAGGCGGTTAGGCATATCTTCGGCCACTACTTTGTAGCGGTTGGTGCTTCCGTTTGCTCTGATTTCGGTCCAGACTCGGTCATTAGTTTCGATCTGCTTGATATTTCGACGCCAATCCTGGGCCTTAGGATCTGTAATCGTTGTCCACAAGACGGTCTGGGGTGAGGAGAAATCTTGGGAGCGGCTGATTGTATGCTCTTGCGCCATGAATGAACCGATGATAACGGGCATGATAATGATAAGCGCTATCACTATGCCAATGAAAGGGAAGATTCTTTTCATACTCTAAGTATAGACAGTTTGGATGCACTAAGCAACTGGAGGGCTTATATCGGGCCGGCGTTTCAGTATCATTTTGAACCAGTACGTATAGAGATCCGGATGAGCGGCTATATCCTGTTGGATGGCGGCTAGAGAGAGCCAGCGCCAGTCCATAGCCTCTTCGGGGTCCGCTTGGATGTTGCCGTCATAAATTCCGAAAAAGACGTGATCATATTCATATTCGGTCAGGCCGTGGTCGAGCGGAGCCCGATAGATGAAGCTGAAACGGTCTTCGAGAGGACAGTCGATTCCCATCTCTTCCTTCAATCGCCGCTGTGCGGATTCGGAGAGGGTTTCGTCGGGACGTTGATGGCCGCAACAGGCGTTTGTCCAGAGGCCACCGGAATGGTATTTCGAGAGCGCTCGGCGCTGCAGCAGCATTTCCTTTTGCGAATTGAATATGAAGATTGAAAATGCCCGGTGCAGCGTCGGGGTTTGATGGACGGCTAATTTCGGCCCGCTGCCGATTATCGTGTCCGTTTCATCGACGAGGACGATCTGTTCTTCCGGCATAGAGTGTATTTAAGCGTAGGCGATGTTGCCTTGGAGATCATTGAAGAAGGGGATTGAACAGACGACTTCGCCGCAGATCGAACCTTCAGCGGCGATGATGGGCCGGTGCCGTTCATCGGTCGATTCCGGCATGAGCATGACGGCATTGTCGCCTTTGTGCAATTTCTTGATCGTCGCCATATCGTCGACGATCGCGACGACGCGTTCGCCCTGGTCGTAAAAATCCTTGCGCTTGATGAGGACGATAGCGCCTTCTTCGATGCCGGCTTTGTTCATCGATGTGCCGGCGGTTTTCAAAAGATAATGGTTTTTCGGGTCGCCTTTGACGAGAGTCGTCTGGACGGGGACGTATTCTTCGATATTATCGTCGGCGAAAAATTCAGGCGTGCCGCAGGAAGCCATGCCGAGCAGGGGAATGAGAGTCGTGCCGAGACTGATGCTTTCTTCTTCCGGATCCAGCAAGCGGATGCTGCGTGGATTGCGATTCTTGGCGATGTAGCCTTTCGAGCGTAAGGCTTCAAGGTATTGGCTCACGCTGCGGGTCGAACGGAAACTGAGCGCTTCCTGGATCTCGGTGATCGTCGGGGCGTTTGTGTTTGTTTTCATATAGCTGTTTATAAAGTCAAAGACTCTTTTTTGCTTTGATGTTAAATTTTTGGTATATTTCATACATCTAAAGTATACAAAAGTAAAAATAAAGAAACAAGTATACTAATATTAGCCATTTATTAGGGATATACACAGCCATGTTCGAGATTATCAACGAACCGATCGACGTCATCGTCCGCTTTGCAAAGGAGTCGGTCCGCCCGGAAGCGTTCCGCTGGCAGGGCCGGACATACCGGATAGAGAAGGTCAACCTCGTGCACCATGAACGCGACGGCTCCGACAAGACCTATTATTTCAGCGTGTCTGACAGCGCGAATTTCTTCCGCCTGGCGTTTTCAACGCGG
>CAYTLN010000007.1:0-8162 GCA_964438845.1 uncultured Gammaproteobacteria bacterium | reverse complement strand
TTATTTCAGCGTGTCTGACAGCGCGAATTTCTTCCGCCTGGCGTTTTCAACGCGGGACCTGAGCTGGAAGCTAGAGCAACTGTATACCGCGAGCTGACAATAATATGAAACAGAAAATCATCCTCCATCTCGACATGAATTCCTATTTCGCTTCGGTCGAACAGCAGGCCAATCCGTTCTTGCGCGGCAAATCGGTCGGCGTCTGTGCATATCTTTCACCCCGAGGTACGATCATCGCTTCGTCCGTCGAAGCTAAGGCAAAAGGCATCCGTACCGCGTGCCGGGTTGAAGACGCGAAGCTGTTGGATCCCGCGGTCGTGCTCGTCGAGAACGAGCCGGCGAAATATCGGACGGTGACCGCGCGGATATTTTCGATCCTGGCTGAATATTCCGATAACATGGAACCGTATAGTATCGATGAAGCCTTCGTCGACATCGGTTGCGCCGCCGCGACATTCGAAGATGCCTCCCGGATCGCTGAAGAGATCCGACGGCGGATATTGGATGAAGTCGGGGAATGGCTGCGCTGTTCGATCGGCATTTCGTACACGAAATTCTTGGCGAAGTTCGCCGGCGATACGGCGCCCAAGGGCGGAACGCGCGTCATTACGCCCGAAACGCTGCCGAATTTCTTGGATTGCCCCGTAACTGAGGCGTGGGGGATCGCGCGGGGTTTCGAGCGCCGGCTCGCCGCCCTCGGCATCCGGACGCTCAACGAGCTGCGGCGCGCCGATGCGAGCCTGCTCAAACGCCGGCTCGGTTGGCATGGCTATTACCTGTGGTCTAACGTCAACGGGATAGAATTGTCATTGGTCGGCAAAGATAGCGCGCCGCCGAAGTCGATCGGGCATTCATACTGTTTACCGCGAGCCGCTTCCGATCCGGCGACTACTGAGAAGATCATCTATAAGCTCTGCGAAAAGACCGGACGGCGTCTCCGTTCCCGCGGTTTCGAGGCCGGGCATTGCTCGTTCTATTGTTCGTTGATCGGGGGCGGCCATCTCGGCCGTTCGATAACCCTGTCCGAATCCCTTTTTACGACCGAAGAGATTTTTGACTGCGTGATGGGCTTGTACCGCGAAGCGGGCATCGAATCGCCGATTCGGATGGCGGCGATGTCGGTTTCCCGCCTTTCGCCGGTTTCCGGCCAGCTGTCCCTGTTTTACGACAAGACGGCGAAACGGTCGGTCAGCGCCGCCCTCGACCGGATCAATGAAAAATACGGTGAATATACGGTCTGCCGCGGAGCGATGTTCGGAATCGACTCGTTCGCTCGAGATCGCATCGGTTTCCGTAAAACCGTATCGTTTTCCGATCAGGTGTAACAAATATCCCAGAAATGAGTATTATTATCTGATAGCCTCCGGACCGGTGACCGGGCAGGTTTATCGTATTTATTTATTAAGCATATATGCTATGGCGGACATGAATCATGGTTCGGTCGGACCGAATCCAGTGAAGACCAATACAGGTCTTATAATCGCGTTGATCGTTATCGTTCTCATTATCGGCGCTTTGGCTCTCTTCCGTAATGCGCGTGAAGATTCCAACCAGATGGCCAATGACGGGAACACCGTTATGAATGAAGAGAATCTCAATACAGAAGAGCAGATGGGGAATAGCCTTAACGAATCGAACTCGATGGACGAGAACACCGAGGCTAATGGCACGAATGAGACTAACGCGACTACTGACACTGAAGCCAATGAGGTTGCGGAAGCCGACGTGAAGGTTTTCACGCTCACTTCCGAGAATTTTACGTTCTCGATGGACCAGATAAAGGTAAAGAAAGGGGATAAGGTCAAGATCGTTCTCGACAACAAGGTCGGGATGCATGACCTCGTCATTGACGAATATGATGCCCGGACAAAGGTTCTCAACGGTGCCGGCACTGATTCAATTGAATTCACTGCGGACAAGACCGGAGAATTCGAATACTACTGCTCCGTCGGCAAGCATCGCGAGATGGGCATGAAAGGCACGCTCATTGTCGAGTAATAACCCTGCGATTGGAAAGCAAGCGGCTCAGGCCGCTTGCTTTTGCGTATGCGTTATAAGCTGTTTTGCTGGCAGAAAGGCTGTTATCATGGTATACTGAGGTATCTCTCCCGCAACTATTAATTATCAGTGATTTATGAAAAAGTACATCGGCTTGATTGCCGCTGCGATCGTTATCGTGGTTGTCATCATCCTCGTCCGCCAGAATGCTCCGGTCGAAACCGCTCCGGAATCTGTCGGAACGAACCCTCAGTCGGCTCCGGTCACTTCGACGATTTCTCCGGCTGATCCTTCGCAGGAAACTACGACTGCCGTTAAGACGTTTACGGCCGCTGAGGTCGCGGCTCATAATTCTGCCGCGAGTTGTTACGCCATCGTCGAAGGCAATGTCTATGATTTGACGACTTGGATCGGCCGCCATCCGGGCGGTGAGGCCGCTATCAAAAGCCTGTGCGGCAAAGACGGTACCGATCAGTTCAATGGCCAGCACGGCGGCCAGCGCCAGCCGCTCAGCACCCTCGACTCTTTCTTAATCGGCACCCTTGCCAACTAACCATATGGATAGATACGCTTCGTACGCTCCGCTCATCCTTCGCCTCGGCCTCGGCTTCGTTTTTCTCTGGTTCGGGTATAGCGGCATGACCGAGACCGCGATGTGGACGGGCCTCGTGCCTGACTGGGCGACGGCCATCGCTCCGGCCGCGACGCTCATCCAGGCGCATGCGATCGTCGAGATCATCGGCGGCCTGCTCCTTATCTTCGGCATCCAGGTCCGGATCGTCGCGTTCATCTTGCTCCTCAACCTGATCCATACGATAACCCTCCTGCCGTACGGACCGATCATGGTCCGGGACATCGGCCTGGCCGCGGCATTGCTGTCGCTCGTCGCCGGAGGCGGAACCGCTAAATCATAACTTTATCCATATGACGTCACGCGAAGTCAATTTCATTCTCGGCGGGATCATCGCGATACTGCTCGTCATCGTCGTGTGCATGGCCTTGTTCAACACGTCACGTTCCGTTGCGGTGCCAACGCCGGTCGAACGGCAGGCTGTTTCTGACGCCGTAACGCCGACAGCAGCTCCGGCCGTAGCCGATGAGGAATGGATAACGTATACGAATACCGACATGGGCTTCAAGCTCATGATTCCGAAGGAGACGAAGATAGAAGACGGAAAAACCTTTACCGGAACGGATTTCGAAATCACCGTTAACTCCAATCAGGAATTCCAGTACGAGCAGGAAGGAGGAGAGGTGAGCGAGACGCCGCTGCCGTTTTCGAGCTACGCGTCCTGCGATATGGTGCGCGATAACGAAGCGGCCATCAACGGCTTGAAGGCCGCCGTCTTCCGACTGGCGAAAGGCTGCTGCGATGCGGCCGCCTGCTCCAAGCCGTACATCATGCATTCGGTCGAACAGGTGCTCGGCCGCCGTTTCGATATCACGGCTTACGGTGATATTGGGTTGAACAAGACAGAAACGACTATCGTCAATTCGTTCCAGTTTATCAAGTAATATCCCCAACAACAGCCCCTACGGGGGCTGTTTTTTATATTGACAAATAGCATATTATCTGCTACTTTATAGGATTGTTATTTAAAATAACTATCTCTAAAAAGCTTCATAAAATTCATGAGGAGGAAAAATCATGAGAAAGATCGTAGCGGCAGCATTCTTCATCTTAGTATCAGTAGCTTCTTTCCACGCACAATTCACTACAATTGAAGTTCCCGGTACCGTAGGATTATCCGGAGTTGAGTTCGTAAATGAACAGACCGGATTCGTTACAAGCGTTACAGGGATATTCAAAACTGTGAATGCTGGCATTAATTGGGTGCAGGTATATTCCGGAGGCTCGGTTGGAGAAATCAAATTCTCGCCGGAGAATCCTCTCGTTGGATATGCAGCGGCACATAGCGTCAATAGTCCATCGTATGTGCATTGTGTCCTGAAGACGACCGATGGCGGCAACAGCTGGCTTTCCTGCTATATTTTGCCGGATAGCGTATCCTTCAAACGGATGTTTGTTTGGAGCGCGAATGAAGTCTTCGGAATCTTTTCCGGGTCTTCTTCATCGATGCAATCCCAGCTATATCGGACTACGGACGGCGGATTGACATGGAATGTCGTCGTACAGCGGGACATCTATGCATTCGAAGGAGTGACGGGGGATGCTCAGGGAAATGTTTTTATAGCCGGCAGCGAGTTTATGGCCTCATCTAACCTGATCAATTGGCAGTATTACAGCAGCCCGGTTGTTTTCCCTTTTGCGAATGCAATAAGTGCAAATAACAGGATATATGTCGGCGGAGACGTATACGTAAATGACAATTTCTATCCTGGCGTAGCCTATACGAGCAACGGGGGAGCTGATTGGAATCGTTTTATCTTCCCGGACTCCGGACTGTGCTGGAATTTGCATTTCGCACCGGACGGAAAAGGATATGTGATGGGCAACACCCGTTCAACCAACGAAACATGGATGGCACGGACCACCGATCAGGGAGAAACCTGGCATGAGCTCTATTCTTCCACGTCGATAGTCTTGAATAATGTCTGCGGCACGACCCGGTATGTATATATGATCGGTTCAGACGCAGGCATAGGCACCGTAGTCAGGTATGACCCGTCAGTAACCGGCCTGCCTGATCCCGTGGAAGCTCCAAGCGGCTTCAGGCTTGATCAGAATTATCCCAATCCGTTCAATCCTGAAACGAATATAAGCTTTTCTTTGCCTAAAACCGTCTTTATGCAGTTATTGGTGTATGATGTATCGGGGAAGATGGTGGCGACACTGGCAGACGGCATATTCGAAGCAGGGTCTCACACAGTTTCGTTTAACGGTTCCGCGTTGTCGTCCGGGGCGTACTTCTATACTCTCCAGACAGACGGTTTTGTTTCTACAAAAAAAATGATCCTGGTAAAATGAATTCTAGGCAGTAAATAGTATAAAGTCTCGAAGAAATTTGAGGCTTTTTTATTTTTTCAAACCGGACATGGTATACTTAAGATACGCGGTTTCCGCGCTTATTAATCTAGATACTAGGCTATGAAAAAAATAACGATTGCGCTCATCGCGCTGATAGTCGTGTTCGGCGCCGTCTATTCGGTCCGCGCCAAAGACGGAGAACAGGAACGTGAACGGATCGCTTCGCCTTCGGAAATAAAGAATTACCGTGATATCATCCGCCGAGGCAAGGACCTGCTCGGCATCCGTGTTCGCGAGATCGAGAAGATCCTCAGCCCGGATCAGATCAAGAATTTCGAAGACATCCGCCGGGTCGGCAACGCGCTATGGGGACGCCGCAAGGGAGAAGATAAGAAGCCGGTACTTGTGCGCCCTGAAGCGACGGCTTGCGTAAGCTCGGCCATCGATGCCAAGGATGTCGCCGTAAAGGCCGCATTGACGGACATGAACACGAAGGCGCTCGCGGCGATCGACGCGCGCAATACCTGCCAGAAAGCGGCTCTCGCGAAGACTGCCGCCGACGAACAGCGCACCGCCTATAAAGCCTGCGCCGAGACGTATACCAAGACTGTCCGCGAGGCTCAGAAAGCTATGAAGGCGAGCAAGGAAACGGCCTGGAAGACATTCAAGACAAGCCTGAAGTCCTGCTCGGTCCTGCAGAATACCGGAGAGAACTCGAGCTCAGGCGAGATCGAGATCGAAGACGGAGAGGATTCGATATAAGGGATACTAGCGAAAACAGGGGCGAAAGCCCCTGTTTTTGTGTAGAGAAAGAGAGTATTGACATACTAGTAAAAAAATGATTTAATAAGAAACCGACTTTTGTCGGTACTATTAAAAATATATTCCAAAAACCAATCCCAGAAAGGGGTCACATGGACAATCAAACGAAATTTCCAGAAGAAATTGCATTCTGGAATGAAAAAGCGTCAAAGATACAATTGGTGAATCCTGATGATTTTCATTTGGACGCACTCCTCAAGGTTCTTGAGATAAAGAGCCCTCTAACGGCAAGTTTCGGCATCACTGACCGCGCAGAAATACTGCGCCGGGCAAAGATTCTGAAATATTTGCTGAAAAACGAGGACTTCAGGAACGCCTTGAACGGTCTGTCTATATCCTCGAATATAGATATTCCTGAAAGCAACACCGCATTTTTGCAGCATTTCTTCGATCATTCATTCTCACCTCGGAATCCATTCTTTGAGATGATGGGCTCGTTCGTCAAGAGGATAAAAAGTTATCCTTCCATACCGGATGAGCTTGAAGCTTTTATCCGCTTCATCGAGTCAACTTCGACGGAGCAGCGGCAGCTTGAAACATCTCTTGCCAACGATATCTACAATGAACTGAATAAAGGAATCTTTATCGAAGGCATTGTAACGATCTACTGGACTTCCTATAGAAGGTTCCTAGTTTCGCGCACGGAGGCGATAGGTTACAGGAGATATTCGTATCTCGACTATTCTGAAACGGTTGAAAAACCGTGGTGGAGGAAGGGGATTTGGGATACTTTTCCCCTGAAATATGTAACTTCGCGGCTTGAGAAAAAGCGCGATGATATGATCCATGACAAGAAGGTGCTTAAATACGGTTCAAAACCTATTACGGAGGTACCTAGCTCTATCCTTGATGCGATCCTAACGCGACTCCGTACAATGAACGGGCATAATGTCGACGAATTTGATATCCGTAACACCGAAATCAAATATTTCTTCAGGTATTCTGACGAAGGCTTGGAAGTGAAGCTTCTCGGTTTTAATAACCTTGTATATACTGACAAATCCTTCGGATCATCTTCGCTTTATATTTCTCACGGTTTCTCCGGTTATACTTCAAAGCAGATTGCTGAGATACAGAAACGTAACCGCCGGCTCAAGAAAAAAGCCAGGGAAATTGAGAGAGATAACCTTATCACCCGTCTGCACGAATACTTCGGATGGGGCCAGTGGGAAGACAATAGATTCACTCTCATTGAATCTCCTCAGGTCGATACCGAGTTCAAATGGTCGATGCTGTATGATCTTCGTAAGCAGCCTCAGTATATTGACCGCTTTGAAGAAGTGAAGGCATACCGCGAGTACATACGCTCTCGATTGATAACGCTGAGAGAAATGGCGGGTTTGGCTGAATCATTGCTGCGGTTCGAGAAGAAGCAGGGGTTCAAATTCCGTTTCCCGACAATCCTGCCCGATGCGAACCATATCGTAGCCTTCAGGAACCTTGTTCCGGTTCAGATCCTTCGTAATACGGCGGCGGAGAAGGTAGTATCTATCACTTCCGTGCCATCGATTAACGGAGAAATGATCGGCTTTACCGGCAATAATGCCGGGGGAAAATCAGTGACCCAGGAAGCCATCATCAACGCTATCTACATGGCTCAGTCAGGCTTGCCGGTATTAGGCAAGGGTTTCACGATCAATGTGAAAAGCGCATTGGGAATGGTCTTTCTCGAACGGGGAAGCGGCTCGACGGCAGAACTCCTTCTGCTCAAGAGCAAGAATATCCTGAAGACGTTAACCGAAATCAAACAGAACAATATTTTCTTGGTTCTTGACGAAATCGGTACCGGCACCGCTGAGATTGACGGTTTAAGTTATGGCAAGCGCCTGCTTGAGAGAATCAGCACATTTAAGGCAAGCGTAATCTTCAGCACTCAGATACGGGAGTTGGCAGAATACGCCCAGGGTTCGCTCGGCGCCCATATCATCCAGTTCGATGCTCAGCATACGATCAAGGCGGGAATCGGAACCGGCAATTTGAGCAGCCTGATAAAAGAAACAGGGCTCGAAGAATATCTTAACTAGACACGATAAGCAGCGCAAACAATAAAGCAGGGGATTGAATCAATCTCCTGCTCTTTTTATTGCCTGAAATGCTGCCTTATTTTTCCTTCAATAGTTTCTGCCGGATTTCATAACACCAGCGCATCCCCGGATCGCCGCCCCAGAGGAGCCAGGCGATATAGCCTTTCGAAGGCTTTGTCTCATTGCCGAAATAGGCCGAGCGCTTGTCGATCATGTGCCGGCTGAAGTAGGAAAACATCCGCATGATCGTCCGGGCGCTGACCGCTCGGCGATTCTTCAGGTCCCGCGCCCGCGCCACCCCGACCA
This sequence comes from uncultured Gammaproteobacteria bacterium, assembly GCA_964438845.1. Lineage (GTDB taxonomy): Bacteria > Patescibacteriota > Patescibacteriia > Patescibacteriales > Patescibacteriaceae > Patescibacterium. The sequence goes on along the minus strand of CAYTLN010000007.1, from coordinate 83 downwards.
TCGTGCCGCCGCGCTTGAATTTCCGCCGCAGTTCGAGGCCCTTTTCAGCCATGGCCGCAACGGCGGGAGGGGGAGTGAAGGTT
>CAYTLN010000006.1:0-45280 GCA_964438845.1 uncultured Gammaproteobacteria bacterium | reverse complement strand
GCGAAAGCCTTTTCGCCGCTCTCTCAATATCATGGTTGATATAGCCGAAGCTGCTTTCGTTCCTGCTCAACTCTTCAAATAAATCCTCTTTTTGCCGAAGCCGCAACTCCCGGGGGTCTAAATCCTCTTCGGTGATCGAGAGATACTTTGCAAAATCAGAATTCTTAATCGAACCGCCGTGAATAACATTTGAAATAACGTGACCTTTTGCCCACTCCTTCCCTTCTTCTGAGTGAAGAAATGTGTCTACCTGGGGATAATATTTTGAGAGTTTAATATAATCATCAACGTTCCTACTTGTCTCTTGCCGGAGCTTCTCAATGATACCCTGTTCAAACTCATCCTCAGAGATTGAAAAAACCTCTTCATACTCTTCTAATGTTTGAGTGGGCTTTTCCTCTTTATTAAAAAAATTAGTTGTCTTGCTTACCATTCCTTTTAAAGCGGCTTCTCGTATTTCCGGAACATTAGGATCAGGGATTATCTTCTCGAAGACACCGTACGACAACTCTTCTTCCTTATTATTTTTCAACTTTTCTTCGGGACTTACCTCTCGCCTATTTCCATACCAATCTCTATCACTCCTTTCGGGATCGTTAATCTGTTCGCCGTTCTCGATACGACGTAACCACCGCTTACAGCGATATATATCAAATTCGGGAGACTTAAAAAAATCCTCACTAATCCCGAAGGTTTTCATGAGCTCAGTGATTCGCCCAATAAACGGCTCTTCTTTCTTTACCTCGTCTTGTACTCTCTTTTTTATCGCGTCCTGAACAAGCTCAGATTTCAAGACATTCGATGGAATCTCTGATTGGTCTTTGTTTCGCAGACCACGAGCAAAGTCAGCAAACAAAATTCTCTCGCTTCGCAAACTCTCTAATAGCTCGCGAATTTTCTTCCGTTGCGGCGGAGTGATGTCTAGGGAAAAAAGCGCCTCTTCCTCTCTTTGCCTTTCTTGCTCAGGACTCAAAACTATTTCAGCATTTTCCTGAATTGTTTTTTCATAGTCCGCTGTTTGCTCAACAGCATTCTCAAATGGCAAATTTTCCGGTATCCGTTCCCTGCCCATATCTTTATATAGAAATCACTTGAATTATCGCCAAATTTCGCCGTTTAGTCAATCTTATACGTAGGAAAAATAGCCATTACTGGCTATTATTTAAGATAAAGCGTCATGCCTCATTCTTAGCGGATTCGTCTGCTTATTTCTTTAAATACCCTCTCAAACACTTCCTCCTCGCTCAGATCGCTCGTATCGAGCACCCAATCATAATTCGATTCGTCGTAGGCATCGATATTGAAATATTTCTGGTAGCGCAAGCGGTCGCTCTCGACGCGCCGCTTATTGCTCTCGATGATGTCTTCGACCGTTTTCAGGCCGCTGTCTTCATTGCGTCCCTCCAAGCTTTTCAGCACTCGTTCGGCTCCGACTTCCGGGCGGACGGTCAGGAATATCTTGAACGAGTGCGGGATGAAGTGCCAGGAGGTTCGGCCGACAATGACGAAATTGTCCTGCGTCTTGCCTAATTCAGTCTGGTAATCGTCGATGTCCGTATCGGTCGTCGGATCGGTCTCGCCGAGGGAGTTGTATTCCGCCAGAGTCAGTCCCCGCTTCTCGGCCGCCCGGCGCCGCAATCCTCCCATATCATAGTACGGCCAGCCGAGATGTTCGGCCAACCGTTTCGCAATGCCTGATTTTCCCGAGCCGGCAGCGCCGCTGAAGGTGACGATCATAATCGCTTATTTTATCTGTTTCAAGAATTCCTGCAAGTCTGCCGGCAGGCTGACGGAAAAATCATGCCGCTTCCCTTCGAGATCGGCAAAGCCGAGTTCCGTCGCGACGAGAAAGATGCGTCCGAGCTTGAACTTCTTATTGAGCGTCCGGTGCTTCGGTCCCCCGTAGATATCGTCACCGACGATCGGATGGTTATAAGCCGACATATGGACGCGGATCTGGTGCGTGCGGCCCGTCTTGATGACGACCGATAGCAGGCAGTAATTATGGAACCGCTGGACGACTGAAAATTCAGTGACGGCGCTGCGTCCTTCTTGGCTCAACGGCCGCGCGGCCATCTTGCCGCCCTGCGTCGAGCGTTCGATCTTGAAATTGATCTCGCCCGATTCCGGCATATCGCCGCCGAAGACGAGCGCGGTATACCGCTTCGTTATCGTCCGCTTCTGGAATTGTTCCTTCAGGTTGTCAAAAGCCGCTTGGGTGGTCGCGAGCGCCGCCAATCCGCTCGCCTCGCGATCGAGCCGATGGACGATTCCCGGACGCAGCGGATCTTCGCCGACATTGCGGGCTTTCGGATAGCGGCCGAGCAGCCAGTCGACGACCGTAGGTTCGTCGCTCGTCTCTGACGCCGGATGCATCAGCAGTCCCGCCGGCTTATTGATGATTACGTAGCCCGGCAATTCCGCGACCACGTCGATCTCCGGCATCAGCGTCTTGGCGCGGATCGTCCGCGGTTCGATGCGCTCGTCAGCCATCGCTTCGAACGAGACTTCGTCGCCGGGCTTGATGACATAATGAGGCGAGGCTTTCTTGCCATTGACGGTGGCGGCGCCTTGCTTTACCTGCTGCTGAAGCTGGCTGCGCGAGACTGAAAGTCGGCCCGAAAGCCAAGTATCGAGGCGGGCACCGGCGTCTGCTTCCGAAACGGTAAACGTATCCATGTCAGTACGGTTAAAGGAGTAAAGCCAGCTCGGAAGCCAGCGCTGCGAATGTCAGGCGTTCGGTCCGAAGCTTGGCTTCGCGGCCGAGCGCCCGACACAACTCTTCATCTTGCTCTAACTTCAGTAAGTGACGGGCAAGGGTTTCGCTATCAGCCATATCGAGCAGGGCGCCGGTCTTCGCGTTGATGATATCGTCGATGCCGGCCTGGCGGTCAGCCAAGACCGGCACGCCGCGATTCATCGCCGCTAACGCGCCGCCGATCTCATCGAGGCCCGGATGGGTCGAAGCCAGGACATAGACGCTCAGATGCTCGAGCCATTGCAAGGAACGCTCCGCGTCGCCGACAAGCCAGACATAGCGGTCGAGATTCATCTTCCGGATAAGCCACTGGAGCTGCTTGCGGGTCTCGCCTTCTCCGATGATGACAAGCTCCATTTCCGCCGAAACGGTCCGGGCAATCGACAATCCGGAGAGCAGGCGCTCGATAAGGGACTTATCAAGCGTCTCGATGATCGAACCGATCACGAACCGTCGCCGTTCTCCGCTCGCCAGCCGCCGGAACATGTCTTCCTGATACCGTTCGGTTTCCTGGAGAGCGGCCGGCAGGATGACTGAGAAACGGTCATGCCCGCCGGTCGAAAGCTGCTGCTTTGCCTGCGAGCTGAAGACGACGCGCTTGGCCGAACGGGCGGCGCGTTGCAAGGCCCGGCCGTACCAGCCCGTCAACAACCGCTGATCCGCATTCGGAAACTCGAGCCAGACGACGTTGAGCTTGAGCAGGCGGGCGATCGGAGAAAGGATGACTTTCTCGCTATAGCCGCAGCAGATGACCGTCTCGATTCCCGACGCTTTTTTCGCTAAGAGCGAAATGAGGGCGAGGCCGTACCACAGCGGCAACAACATAAGCGCCGCGAACGCCGATTCAGGCAAACGCGGCCGACGGAACCGCAGGCCGCCGTTCCCTTCCGCGGCCGCGATCACGGTGCAATGGACAGTCTGCGCGGCCAAGGCCCGGACAAGATCGGAGAAAAACCGACCGTCCGACCTAAGCGTTGAATAGATCAATGCCTGTTTCATATCTTATGCGGACGTCGAGCGGCGGATCATCTGGATAAGCTCAGCGCGCGTAATCGCTCCTGAAGAAAAGACCAGAGCACCATAGATAACTACGCCGATAGCGATCTTCGAAATGATGCCGGGAAGCGTTGCGGCATCGATCGGCAGCGCGTACACGACCGCTCCCATCGCGACAGCCGCTACGAGCAGCTTTGCGGGCACCCGCCAATCGATCGAAATCCCTCCCGTCCGGCGGACAAGCCGCCATGCGAGCAAGGTAATAAGCACTTCGCTATAGACGGTAATGAAGGCGGCCGCCGTATACGAATACCGAGGAATAAAGACAAGATATAAGACGAGGGCCGTCGCCGCCGTCAAGAGATACGCTCCGATCATCAATTTCTGCCGATCGAAGCTGATCATCGTATAACTGAAGAATGAGCTGAAGAAGATAAAACCGACTGCGAAAATAAGGATGCGCAGAATAGCGCCGGCCGCGATGAATTCGTTTCCGGCGACAAGAGCCATGATCGGTCCGGCTAGCACCCAGCCGCCGACGACCATCGGCGCGGCGATCATGAACGATCCGTCGAAGATCCGCTGCCACATCCGGTTGAAATCCGCCTTATCGCTTTTCTGCCAGCGCGCGACCATGATCGGCAGCACCGTGCCGCCGAGAATGAACGGTATCGTCACGAGCACGTCGATGACTTTGTACGCCGCGCCGTAAAGACCGACATCAGCCGGACCCTTAAGCAGCGATAATAGGAGCGTATCGGTTTTCAAATACACGAGATTCAAGATGATCGTGAGGACGAGCGGCCATGAGCGCTTCATGATATCGCGCCAGACAGCACGGTCATAGGCGAAGCCGGTCGTCGCGTACGGACGGGCAAAGAGATAATGGAACAAGAAATTGATGCCGTTAGCGGCCGCCATCACCCACAGGATACCGGCGATGCTCCAGCCGAGAGAAACCGCCGCGATGCTGCCAGCCGCGAGCAAGACGCGGCTGCCGACTTCTGCCAAGGCGATCTTATCGGTGCGCAGCTCGCGCTGGAAAAGACTGACGAATACCTGACAGAGCAAGATGAAGAAGAACGCAATGCTCGCGACGAAGACTCCTTCCTTGACTTCGGCGCTGTAAGGGAAGAAAAGGACCAGCAGTGGTCCGAGAGCCGTAATGATCGCCGCTGAAACGAGCCGGAACGTAAAGAGATTGCTCATCATCCGGTTGACATTGGCACCCGGCCGGCTGATCAGCTGCGTCGTTACCATCGTCAATCCGAGGTCTCCCGCGATCGTAAAAATACTCGCAAACGTGATTGCGGTCGTGTATTCACCGAAGCCGTAGTTGCCGAGGTAGCGGGTAATGACTGCGACCGCCACGAGACTCAAGGCCGTGCTGATGACCTTGCTCGTTACCTGAACTACCGTATTAGCTGCCACTTTTGCGGATAATGCCATAGCGAATGGACTTTTAAAACCCCTTTTAATATAATGAAAATGCGGTGGTTACGCATATTTCCGCATTAAGCGGCAGCCTCCACCAGCATCTGACGTAATTATATCACGCCTATGACTCGCGCCAAAATAATGGCTTCTGTCGCCATCTTCGCTATCGCTCTCGGCTATCAAGCTTCCATACCGACCGTCCAAGCCGCAAATGGCTGGCTTGACCGCGCTAATGAAGGCGGATTAGAAGAAGTGGCCGCTAATGCCTACGGCGAAACCGGGGAGCCGAAACCGCTCGTTGAAATTGTCGCGTCAATCATCAAGATCATGCTCGGCTTCCTCGGGCTGATCTTTATCGTCTTGATCATCGTTTCCGGCTTCCAATGGATGACGGCCGGCGGCAACGAAGAACAGGTGCAGAAAGCCACAGCTCGGATTCGTAACGCAGTTATCGGCCTGTTCATTGTCCTCGCTTCGTACGGCTTGACTGTCTTCATCACGAAACAGATTACCCGAGCAACGACCAATAACCAGATCTAACATGGTCCATCCGATCCGCATCCTCAAATACGTCGGCCTATCGCTCATTACCCTCTGCTGGCTCTTTTTTCTATTGAGCTGGGCGCCGGTCTATCAGCCGGAAGAAATGGAATACGGCATCACTTTCTCGAGCAAGCAGAGCCGCGATCTCGGCCTTGATTGGAAAGAGAATTATCTCGCCATGCTCGACGACTTGAAGGTGGAACGCCTCCGCCTGCCGATCTACTGGGATATCGTCCAACCGGAAGAAGGCCGCTTCGATTGGAGCGAAATCGACTGGCAAGTCGATGAGGCGGAAAAACGCGGGGTCGACCTGATCCTCGTTGTCGGCACGCGCGTCCCCCGCTGGCCTGAATGCCATTTGCCGAATTGGGCGAAGGAAGCGGAAACGGTGCGGCGCCAAGAAGCGACCCTCGAATACCTACGCGCCGCTGTCACCCGATACAAGCAGCGGCCGACCGTTTCAGCGTGGCAGGTTGAGAACGAACCGTTCCTCGTCTTATTCGGAGAATGCCCGCCCCTCGACGTCTCTTTCCTCGATAAGGAAATCGCCGAAGTTAGATCTCTCGACAGCAGGCCTATAATAGTCACCGACTCTGGAGAATTGTCTGCCTGGGTGCCCGCCGCGGGACGTGGCGACATTTTCGGAAGTACGCTTTATCGGTATACGTATTCGAGCACAGTAGACCGCTATGTCCATTATCCGATCTCTCCGCTCTTCTTCCGGATCAAGAAGAATATTTCTAATCTCTTCGCCCATCCGCAGGACTGGATCATCATCGAATTGCAGGGAGAACCGTGGGGCAAGAAAGCTTTCCAGGAATTGAGCCTGGAAGAACGGAGCAAGACGATGACGCCGCAGAAATTCACCGAGATGGCCGAATTCGCCCGCCAGACCGGGTTCCGGACGCTGTACTGGTGGGGCGTCGAATACTGGTATTGGGAAAAGACAAAGAATGATACGCCGTTCTATTGGGAAGAAGCTAAACATTTATTCGATATCACCCATGGCAACCGCTAAACCGTATCGTATCGGCATCGATGTCGGCGGCACGAAAATCGCCGCAGTCCTCCTCGATTCGAAGAACCGCATCGTCGAAAGCCTCATCCTCGCCACGCCGAAAGACAGCCTCGACCACTTCCTGATCATGATGAAGGCGGCGTCTGATCCCCTGCTCGAAAAGATTTCCGCGCTCAAGGGAACGCTTGCCGGCATCGGCATCGGAGCGCCCGGCCCGATCGACCATGAAAAGGAACAGGTCATTGTCGCGCCGAACCTGCCTCTCCTTAATCGCGCCAAGCTCGGTACGCTCTTGCTCGAACAGCTGCAGCTCGTTGACGTCCCCGTCCGGCTCGACAACGATGCCAACTGCTTCGTACGCGCCGAAGCGGTGCTCGGAGCCGGCAAAGGTTCGAAGAATTTTTACGGCCTCGTCATCGGCACCGGTATCGGCGGCGGCTGGTGGCATGACGGCGGCGTCCACCACGGCCATCACGGCGCGGCCGGCGAACCGGGGCATATGATCGTCGACTTCGACCGCCTCATCACCCTCGAGCAGGCCTACCACCATCTCACGCAGAACAATCCCGCCCTGCTCGCCGAAGAAGCCTACCGCGGCGACCTGATGGCCGAACAGCGTTTCATCGAGATCGGTTCCTATCTCGGCATCGCCTTCTCCACTATCGTCAATCTGCTCGATCCGGAATTGATCGTGCTCGGCGGCGGTGCGCTCGCCTCGAGCGACCTGTTCCTCAAAGCCGCCAAGGAAAATCTGAAAAAGCATACTTTTGCCCGCCAGGCCCGCAGCGTCAAGCTCGTCAAAGGCAAAGTCGGCGAACTGGCCGGCGCTGTTGGCGCGGCGCTGCTGATAGAATAACCGCCCCGACGATTCCTTATAACAAAAAACAGGGCCCTCCGGCCCTGTTTTTATTTTCCTTAATTGCTACGTTGCATGTTCTTCTCGATGACTGAAGCGATGAATTCTTCCTTATCGAATTCCTTGGCTTCACGCTCTCCCCGCTCGCGGACAAAGAGCCTGTCCGACTCCATTTCCTTGTCGCCGATAACGAGCATGTACGGGATCTTTTCGGTGCTGGCCTGGCGGATCTTCTTGCCGACGGTCTCGTTCGATACGTCGACTTCGACGCGCAAGCCGCGCAGCCGCATGTCTTCAGCCAAGTTCTGGCAGAACTCGCTGTGGCTTTCAGCGACCGACAAGAGCTTTATCTGGACCGGCGACAGCCAGACCGGGAAATTGCCGGCATAATGCTCGATCAAGACGGCCATGTAGCGCTCGATCGAGCCCATGATGGCGGCATGGATCATGACGACGTTCTCTTCGCTGCTGTCGTTGGTGACGTATGTCAGGTCGAAACGTTGCGGCAGGTTCATATCGAGCTGGATCGTCGCGACCTGCCATTCGCGGCCGAGCGAATCGCTCGCCATGAAATCGACTTTCGGTCCGTAGAAAGCGGCCTCGCCGATACTGATATCGGGTTCATGGCCCTGCTCCTTAACCATCTCGGTCAGTTCTGCTTCCGAACGCTGCCAGAGCTGCGGGTCGCCGAGATACTTCTCCATGTGTTCCGGGTCATGGAACGAAAGACGGATGCGGAGCGTAAAGCCGACGGCGCCGTAGAAGGCGGTAATGATATGCCAGATCTTGAGCATCTCTTCCTTGACCTGGTCCGGACGGCAGAAGACGTGCGCGTCGTCCTGGGTGATGCTGCGGACACGGGACAGGCCTGACAATTCGCCGGTCTGTTCATCGCGGTAGACCATCGTCGTGTTGGCATAGCGCTGCGGCAATTCGCGGTAGCTCCATTTGCGGCGCTTATAGATCTGGGTATGGTGCGGGCAGTTCATCGGCTTCATCGCGAAAAAATGGCCTTCGCGAGTCTTGATCGTGAACAATTCGTCCTTGAACTTTTCCCAGTGGCCGCTCGTTTCATACAGCTCCTTGCGGGTAATATGTGGAATCTCGACTTTCTCATAGCCGGCGGCGGAACGAAGCTCCCAGACGAAATCATCAAGCAGCTGGCGCATCGCCATGCCTTTCGGCGTCCAGAGCGGAAGGCCGGCACCGACCAATTCCGAGAAGGTGAAGAGGTCGAGCTCGCGACCGAGCTTGCGGTGGTCGCGCTTCTCGGCTTCTTCAAGCATCATGAGATGCTGCTTCAACTCCGCTTTGTCATTGAAGGCCAGGCCATAGACGCGGGTCAGCATCTTGTTCTTCTCATCGCCGCGCCAGTAGGCTCCGGCCAGCTTCAAGAGCTTGAAGCTGCCGTTCTTTATCTGTCCGGTCTTTTCGACGTGCGGCCCGCGGCAGAGGTCCATGAATTCGCCGACAGTGTAAAAGCTTACTTTGGTTTCACCCTGCTTCGCCAGGTCTTCGATGATCTCGACCTTATACTCCTGATTGCGTTCCCGAGCCCAGGCAAGCGCTTCGTCGATGCTTTTCTCTTCCCACTCGAACGGCAGGTCGGCCTTGATCAGCTCGCCCATGCGCTCTTCGATCTTTTCGAAATCCGCGTCCGTTATCTTCTCTCCCGAAAAATCGATATCATAATACCAGCCGTTGTCGATATCCGGGCCGATCGCGAACTTGGCATCGGGACGCAGCTCCTGGATGGCATGAGCCATGATATGGGCGAGGGAATGCCGCTTAGTAGATAATGGGATAGACATATGGTTAGTTACATAATCAATATAAAAACCCCGTCTTGATAACCGAAGGACATTCGGTTGTCAGGACGGGGCTTTGAGCCTCGCGGTTCCACCTGATTTCCCCGGCCGAAGGCCGGGACGCTTTCGGGGCACAGCTTAGTCCGATAGTATATCGGAGAGGTCCTATAGTTGGTAGCTATAGCAATCGCTGATGTGACTCCATTATAGCCGCTCGGCAACCGCCAGTCAAGCTCGGTTATTTAACCGTGACATTGATCCGATCGACAAGTTGGGGAGTAAATTTCCAGAACGAAGGCTGGAAATGAAGTTCGTAGCTCTGAATCTGGGTCTGAGCGTCTAAATAATCCTCAAGCTGATTGCGGGTCAAGCTGACAATCTTCCTACGGTCAATCAACTCTACGCCATCGTCGACCTTTGCTGTGGCGACGACACTCGCCTCGACTTCCGCGATATTCTGCGTCGGATCTGCCGATACTAAACGGAACAGGGGCTTCTCGGATTGGCCTAGGCTCCGTCCGGTGGAAATCGAGGAAGAGAGGGCGGTACGCAAGACGCCGTCGACATCAGCCGACTTGAAAGCAACTATTGTCAGCTTGCCCGAGAAAGAAACAGTGAATTCGTCAACCGTATCTCCGGCTTTGGCGGATGTCTTGTGCGTAATCGATGCTTCATCAAGCGCGTAGAGCTTCTGGTCGTAAGCGCCGTATGCCTGTTCAATGTCAGTCGCAGCTTTCTCCAGCAATGTCTCCTTAGCTTTACCGATAGCACTGTCAATATCGGATTGGGTAACTGTTTTCTCAACTTTTTCACGGTATGTCACGTCTCCCGCCTTGGCTTCAGCATAAATCGATTCCTGGAGACCGGCCCATAATCCCGGGATCGTCAAACGGGCATCGGCCAATGTGAACGACGGATCGATCGAATCTGAATAGACTGCGGCCTTGACACTGCCTCCTGCCGGCACGATGACTGAATCCTTAATCCGCAGAAGCTGGTTGGTCGGGCTGAGCAAACGGGTCGAAGCGACAAGCGGCTGGTCTTTAGGCGACTTGTTGATGATGGTCACTGTCCCGCTGACGGAGGCGCCGAGAGCTTTTTCTTCCGAAGCCGTGAATGTCTTTTCAGATTCTACCTCCATCTCGCGCACCAGCCCGAGAGTGTTGCCCGCCGGTACCGTGTAACTTTCCGGCCGATCATAGACAGTAAATGTCGCGTTGGCCTTCGCCGCTTCCATGCTTGGAACGACGACGATGTCCAGCTTAATCAACGAGAAATAGGCGACCGCCGCCAGGCTGAGCACGCTCAGGATAATGAAAGTAACGGCAATCTTGCGGTACGCGCCGAACGGCCACTGGTTTACGGGTCCTTCGAAGGCTTCGTACCCGACCGGATTCGGCAGCGGCTCATTAATAGGCGGAATCGATACGAGCGGCTGGGTTTTCAAATCGATGACATGCTCAGCCTCGGCCTTCCGCTTCGGGCGGCTGACTTTGATGGCGCCTGCCGATGCCTTTCGTCGCGGACGGACCGCCTTCGGTTTTTTGTTTTCGTTTTCGGGCATAGAAGTATAAATAGCTTTTTCAGTATAGATGATATTTATAAAAAAGACAAAAGCCCAAAGATAAATTTTAAAACAAAAATTAAATATTAAAACAAAAATGTTCTAAATTTTATGTTTTATTTTATAAATTGTCTTTTGATTTTTAAATTTTTCTACAATATCTGGATGACGCCAGCGAACTGGTCGCGCAAGCGTTCAAGCAACGAGGGCTGGTTAGCGATCCGGTCGGGCATTTCAATCGTCTTTTCCCCTTGCGCGGTCGGGATCTTAACATGAACCTTATGCTGGCCGGGATATTCGGAAGACAGCGCCTTGATCGCTTCTAACACGTCGCCCAGCCTCTGCGGCTGGCGGACGATGAGCTTGAAGATTTCCGCTTGCACCGCGACGGCCTGTCGATACGGAGCTGCAACAGCCTTAATCGGACGCTGGATTCCCGCGGCTTTCTTGAATTCACGAATCGCAATCGAAGCGTTCTCATGCGTCAATTCAATAGCACGGTTCGCGAGCAACTTCGGCTGGCCATCCTTATCGGACAATGTTCCTTGGCAAAGGATTATCTTGCCTTCTTGCCAAAGCAGCGGATTCTCCGCGAGCAGTTTCGGGAAGACGATCACTTCAAGATTGGCGATGCCATCCTCGAGCTTGACGAACATCATCGTCTCATTCTTGCGAGTCAATATCTTCTTGATTGTCGTGACGACTCCGGCCACGGCAATTTCGCGATTGGCCGGCAATTCGGCGATCTGAGCCATCGGGATGACACAATCGACGACGAGTGCACGATATTCGGCGAAAGGATGTTCGGTAATATAGAGCCCGAGCAATTCCTTCTCCCATGTCAATTTATCCTGCTTCGTCGCGGCCGGCGCATCAGACAGCTTCAGCTCGTTCAAGTGCGTGAAATCAGGAGTCGAGAATAAACTCGCTTGCTTCGTCGAACGTCGCTGGCTGACATCTTTATGAAAATTGAGCATCGGATCGAGATTAGCCAACAGCTGGCCCCGTTCACCAAGCGAATCGAAAGCGCCTGCTTTGATCAAGCTTTCCAAGGACTTACGGTTAAGGTCCTTGTCCTCGATGCGTTCTAGGACATTCGTCAGGCTCGTATAGCGGCCCCCGGTCTTGCGTTCTGAAATGATGACTTCAGCGATATGCTCGCCGACGTTCTTGATCGCTTTGAGGCCGAAGCGGATAGTCTTGACTTCCTCGCTCACATCGACGATCCGATTCTCCGCCGTACCGCTCGTCACGACCGTAAAGTTGTCGAATGACTGGTTTATATCCGGCTGCTGAATCTCAAGTCCCATATGGCGGCACTCTTCGATCTCGATAGCTACGCGATCCGTATCCTGCTGATCGGAAGTCAGGAGAGCGGCCATGAACTCAGCCGGCCAGTTAGCCTTGAGATATGCGGTCTGATACGCGACCATCGCGTAGCAGGCGGCATGAGAACGGTTGAAACCGTAGCCGGCGAACGGCTCGATGAAGGAGAAGATGTCCTGAGCGAGTTTCGTCGTCAGGCCGTTCTTGACGCAGCCTTCGATGAACTTCTCCTTTTGCTCGGCAAGGAGCTTAGCGATCTTCTTACCGACAGCCTTACGCAGGACGTCGGCTTCGCCGAGTGTAAAGCCGGCGACGTCACGGGCGATCTGCATGACCTGCTCCTGATAGATGGCGACGCCGTAGGTAACGTTGAGGATCGGCTCGAGCTTCGGATGCAAGTACTGCGGCTTCTTGCGAGCATGCTTTCCGGAAATATAATTCGGGATCCACTCCATCGGACCCGGACGGTAGAGCGCGACCATAGCGACAAGGTCTTCGAATTCATTCGGTTTCAGCTCTTTCAAATATCGTTTCATGCCGCTCGACTCGAATTGGAAAACGCCGGTCGTCTCCCCTGCCTGGAACAGCTCATATGCCTTCTTATCATCAAGAGGGATCGTATCGATATCGATATCAAGACCGCGGGTATTCTTGATGATCGTCACGGCAGACTCAATGATCGTCAGGTTAGAGAGGCCGAGGAAATCCATCTTCAAGAGACCGAGGTCTTCGATCGGATGCAGCGAATACTGGGAAACGATCGTCTTATCGGACGAAGAAGCGTATTGGATCGGAACATGGTCAGTCAGGGGGTTCTTCGTGATGAGTACGCCGCAGGCATGGACAGAAGAATGGCGGGCGACGCCTTCAAGCTTTACCGCGTAATCAAGGATCCGCTTCGCTTCCGGCTCCTGGTACATCGCCCGAAGGTCAGCGGACTTTTCAAGCGCTTCCTTGATCTTCATCATCGGCGGAATCGTCTTTGAAAGCTTGTCGCAATAATCGTACGGATAATTCAAGACACGGCCGACATCGCGGACAGCGGCACGGGCGGCCATCGTCCCGAAAGTGATGATCTGGGCCACGTGGTCGGCACCGTATTTCTGCTGGACATAATTAAGGACCTCATCGCGGCGAGTATCGGCGAAGTCGAGGTCGATATCAGGCATCGAGATACGCTCGGGATTCAAGAAGCGTTCGAAAACGAGGTTATATCTGATCGGGCAAAGATTCGTGATGCCGATCGCGTAGCAGACGAGAGAACCGGCGGCGGAACCGCGGCCCGGGCCGACAATGATCCCCTCATTCTTCGCCCAATTGACGAAATCAGCGACGATAAGGAAGTATGACGGCCAACCCATCTTGGCGATGACTTCAAGTTCATAATCAACGCGGTCCCGATAAACCGCCTCAATCTCGTCGTATGCCTTGCCATAGCGCTTCACCAAGCCCTCGAGAGTCAGCTTGCGCAGATACGAGTTGCCATCGAAGCCTTCCGGCACCCGGAAGTACGGCAGCTGGATCTGTCCGAGTTCAAGTTCGAGGTCGCACATCTCAGCGATCTTCACCGTATTCTCTATCGCTTCGGGAATATGGGCGAACGCCTCTTCGATCTGGCTGCTCGGCTTGAGGGAATAGTTGACGCCGAGCATTGACATCCTGTTCGTGTCCTCTTTCTTACTCTTGTTCTGCAAGCATAGCAGGATGTCTTGGGCTTCATCGTCGTCAGAACGCAGATAATGGACATCATTGGTGACGATGAGCGGCAAACCGGTCTCTTTCGAAATTTCAATCAGCATGTCATTCAAAGCCAGCTGGTCGGGAATTTCCGGATGATGCTGGAGTTCGAGAAAGAAGTTGCCTTCGCCGAAAAGCTTACGGTATTGGTCTATCTTTTCCATCGCTCGCTCGCGCTTGCCCGACATGAGCAAGCGCGGAATTTCACCCGCCAGGCATGAGCTTGTAGCGATGATGCCGTCAGAGTGCGCCGACATCACCTCCCAATCGATGCGCGGCTTATAATAGTAGCCCTCGAGATGAGCGATCGACGTCAGCTTGACGAGATTCTGGTAGCCGACCTTGTTCTTCGCAAGCAAAAGCAAGTGATAGTAGTTGCGCTCGTCCTGACGGATACTCCGATCCTTGCGCGAGCCCGGAGTCAGATAGGCTTCGACGCCGATGATCGGCTTGATTCCTGCCTTCTTGCATTTTTCGTAAAACTCAATCGCTCCGTACATGACGCCGTGATCGGTCAAAGCGACTGCCGGAGAGCCGTCGGCTTTCGCGGCATCAACCAAATCGTCGATCTTGGTCAGACCGTCGAGGAGGGAGTAATGGCTATGGACGTGGAGGTGGACGAAGGACATAAAGATACCCTATTTTATCATGTAACAGGGGCACGGGCAACCTGATTTTTAGAATAACTTTTTCCTCAACATTCTGACGTTTCAGGCTTTGACAGATGCTCCAAAATATGATACTGTTCGCCCTAACCAAATAAGGAAAGGGGGTCTGTTTTGGGCCGTACATTATTAATCCACGGTTGCGCAAGCAACGATACCGAATTATCGCTCGAAGGAAGGAAACGGTGCGACGTGGCGATAGAGCTTCTCGAGAATGGCGATACGCTGATTCTCATGGGCGGGAAAATAAAACCGTTCCACACCCATTCAGAAGCCGAGCTCATGCGTGACTATATCACCCATAGGCTGCCGCAACATCACGTGCTCTATTCAGTGCGACTGGAAAGCGCCAGCAGTACGACGATCCATAATGTCAAGGAGGCTGTACGATTGTACGGCAATCTCATTATGAAGGCTACTTCACGCATCGTGATCACGTCTGCGTACCATGCAAAACGCACGGCCCTGACATGGAGATACGAGCTCAAAAAGCTACCGTTCCGCATGGAGATATGCGAAAGCACGGGCGATGGACTGAAAACCAAGACGATTGAGCTGATAGCCACGATGATAACTCACCTATTCTATCACCGGGTCAGATTCCCGGAATATGCGTTCAGACGTTTCTTTCGCACGCCGAAGAAGAAAAAATCGTAAAGCAATTCAACGAATTAAAGGCTGTCTAACCAACGGCCTTTTATTATTGACATTTCTCCTGTCTTCGGCTATAGTATGAAAAGCCTTTACTTTATATTCATCCGCTTGGGAAGCGGAACCCTAATTCGTATATTCTATGGCACATAAGAAAGCCGGCGGTTCTACATCGCTGGGCCGAGACAGCCAAAGCAAACGTCTCGGCGTAAAACTCCAAGACGGCCAGATCGCCCGTCCCGGATCGATCCTCGTCCGCCAGCGCGGTACGAAAGTCCACGCCGGAACCAACGTCCGCATCGGCAAGGATGACACCCTCTATTCGACGGTCAACGGCATGGTCAAATTCTCGACCAAAAAACTGACGAAATTTACCGGCCACCTCAAAGCCTCGAAAGTTGTCAGCGTCGTCAAGAACTAAGCCAATTAAAAAATCCCTTTGAGAAATCAAGGGATTTTTTATTCGTCCGCGCTTGGATGTCGGAGCAAATAATCAAGGGTACTGATTGATTCAAGTGTAGCCTGGATGCTGGCCCGTCCGAGATTGCGGTAGTAAGGCAGTTCTTCCTGCCGTAGCAATACGTCTTCAACGTTGACGATACCTTCCCGGCTCATTGCCAATAGTATCCGTGTTTTCAGAGGCAGCGGAGAGATAGGCAGATTCTTGATATCGAATTTCAGGATATGGGTCGGGAGATCGGGCAAACCTGAATATTGAGGAAAAGGACGAGACGGAGCTTTGCGACGGTGTTTCTTTACGAATGCTATCACGAGTATATCTCCTTTTTTCGGTAGTATTGCATGAAAATCCTACGTAGTCAAACAAAAACACCCGCGTACAGGCGGGTGTTGCACTATCCTTTATTTTCGCTTTCGCCGGCCCATGCAGACTTTCACGAACTCGACGAACAATGGGTGCGGATCGAGCGGCCTTGAAATATATTCGGGATGGAACTGGGTACCGATGAAGAAAGGATGATTCTTGATCTCGATCGCCTCGACGATCTTGTTGTCAGGCGAAGTACCGCAGACGACCAGGCCTTTCTTCTCGAGCAGCTCCCGGTATTCCGGATTGAACTCATAGCGATGGCGGTGGCGTTCGGAAATGATCCCTTTCTTCCCCGCTTTTTTAGCGTAGATCTTAGCGAGCTTGGTACCGGGGACGGTCTTGCAGGGCCAGCCGCCGAGACGGATCGTGCCGCCGTATTTTCCGGCAGCCAGATTGGCTTTCTGCGCTTCCATGACTTCAAGCACCGGGTGTTTGGTTTTCGGGTTAGCTTCGATCGAATGGGCGTCCTTGAGGCCGGCGACATTGCGGGCGAATTCGACGACGGCCATCTGCATGCCGTAACAGAGCCCGAAGTACGGTACCTTGTTCTCACGGCAGTAGCGGATCGTCTTGATCTTGCCTTCGGCGCCGCGGCTGCCCCAGCCCTGCGGGACGATGATGCCGTCGAATTTCTTCAGCAGCTTAGTCCCTTGTTTCTCGATCTCTTCGGAAGAGAGCCAGTGGATATTAACCTTGCAGCGGTTGGCGGCAGCAGCGTGCTTGATGGCTTCAAGGACCGAGATATAGGAGTCGGTCAGGGTAAAGCTGCCGGAAACGAAATATTTGCCGACGATGCCGATATCGACCTGCTTAGTGGCCGATTTCAAACGCTTGATCATCGCGCGCCATTCGACGAGGTCCTTCTTGCGCGGTTTCAAGCCGAACTTCTTCAAAATGCGTTCGCCGAGCTTGTCTTTTTCAAAATTGACCGGGACTTCATAGATCGAATCGATGTCCGGAGCGGAGATGACATCTTCGGGACTGATGTTGCAGTTAAGAGCGATCTTTTCGCGGCGCGGCTGATCGATCGCCGTCGTCGAGCGGGCGATGATGAAATCAGGCTGGATGCCGGCAGTATTGAGCGTCCGGATCGCGTACTGGGTCGGCTTGGTCTTCATTTCCGAAGACAGCGACGGCACCGGCAGGTAGCTGACCATGACGAAGGCCACATCAGAACCGAAAGACAGCTTCATCATACGGGCCGCCTCGAGGAAGAGCATGTTCTGGTATTCGCCGACCGTACCGCCGATCTCGATGATCATGATCTCGGCTTTGGTCTTCTTGACGGCATTCTCGATGCGCGACTTGATCTCAAGCGGGATGTGCGGCACGACTTCGACGCATTTGCCGCCGTAACCGAGATTGCGTTCGCGTTCGATGACCGCCTGATAGACGCGGCCAGTCGTCATATAGCTGTCGCGATAGATATTGCGGTTAAGGAACCGCTCGTAGTTGCCGATGTCCTGATCGGTCTCATCCCCGTCTTCGGTGACGAACACTTCGCCGTGCTCGATCGGATTCATCGTGCCGGCATCGACGTTGATATACGGATCGATCTTGATGGCGGAAACGTTAAAGCCCTTGCTCGTCAGGATTCGACCCATCGAAGCGGCGGCAACCCCTTTGCCGACGCCGGACATGACGCCGCCGACGACAAAAATATACTTGGTCTGTGCTTTGCGTGCGCGCTTCTGAGCCATATCAGCTTACCGAAAATTAATTAGATGAAGATACCAGTCGAGGATCGCCTCGCCCCAGAAGAGCGTCACGGCCGCAGAAACGGTCAGGAATGTTCCGAGCGGCAGCTGCGAGCCCCAGCCCTTCTTCCCGGCGGCGAGCAATCCGGATCCGACAATCGCTCCCCCGAAATAGCCCAAAAAAATAGCCAGAAGAATTCCTGGCCAGCCAAGGGCAGCCCCGAGCAGGAGCCCCAACCGGATGTCTCCTCCGCCGATCCATCGACCGCGGGAGACTGCGTACTGGATGAGAAAAAAACCAGTTCCTATTGTAGCAGATAACGCGAGACCCTGCCAACTCATGCCGATCAGCAGGTTGAGGACCAGCAACGCTCCCGCCGCCGGCAGCGTAATCTCATCGAGGATGACATACCAACGCAAGTCCATGATGAATATGGCGACCAACGCGGAAAGGAATATCCAGTCCCGCACCAGCATCAGCCAATTCTGCGCATCCCACTCGATCCATAGGCCGGTTCGAGCCGCAATCCTCCACGCGGCAAAGAAAAAAAGCGCTCCCGTCAAAGCTTCAATGATGGGATACTGCCAAGAAATCGTCTCGCGGCAATCACGGCATTTCCCGCGTAGATAACAAAAACTAAGGACGGGGATATTGTCATGCCAGCGGACGAGGCGTTTGCAGGCTCGGCAATGCGAACGGCCGCCCAAGCTCTCCCCTTCCTTGAGACGCCAAACGAGGCAGTTAAGGAAACTGCCGATCAATAAGCCGAGGACGAGGGAAAAGATAGAAAAGAAGATATCCATACTAGGCGCGGGCTACGGCCGAGAGATTAAGGCCAGCCTGAAAGCTTGAGAGACGTATCATCCCGGAATCAAAACCCGCGGCTTCGAGCTGGCTACGAAGAAGAGCTTTCGTATAGAACTGCTTATGGTCGGAAATCTCCTCGGCAGAGATAACGCCGAGGCGTGCCAAAGCGCGCAAGAGCGGATCCGCCGCGGCCGATGGAGTCGTCGCAATGAAGAAGCCGCCCGGCTTTAAGACTCGTCTAATTTCCAAGAGCAAGGAAGCCGCATCGACTTCAGTAAGATGCTCGATAACGGCAAGCATCGTCACGACATCGAAATGCTGGTCCGGAAACGGCAACGGCTCACCGTTAGAAAATCCCTGCCGGCGAGCGACTACATTCTCATATACCCCCTCGGAGATATTCTGGTCGATACCGTGGCGTTCGGCAAAATCCGAGGAGACAAGGAAATGCGGATAGGCGCCGCAGCCGATATCGAGGATGCGGTGGCGCGCTACCTCCTTCGGAATCAGATTTCGAGCGCGGCGGCTGCGCCACCTCGTCAGCAAATGGTCGACTCTATTGGCTGAACGCGTGACATCGGGACGGCGTGGAGCCAAGAGATTAAAACGCGCTATCGACCAGATCGCCTCGAAGCCGTCTTTCCAATTTATTTTCTTGCCATCGCGATACGAACGCCCATCATAGGAAATACCGACTTCAAAGACCCGTGCCCGGCCGTGCCCGATCCAGGCCGTCAATTCCTCATCGATGGCAAAGCGGTTAGAGACAAGCCTATGCCGGAACATATCGACCGTTCGACGGTTAAAGACCTTGTAGCAGGTCGCCATATCGGTCAGATTGAGATTGGTACAGATATTCGACAAGATGGTCAGGCCGCGATTTGCCGCCGCATGCCAGAAAAAAAGAGCGTTCTTCGGCCGGCTGCCTATAAACCGGGATCCGTAAACGACATCGGCCTTGCCCTCCATGATCGGCTCGATCAGTTTCTGATAATCAATCGGATCGTACTCTAAATCAGCATCCTGGATAATGACGATATCTCCGTGAGCTTGGCGAAAGCCGATTCTAAGAGCCGACCCCTTCCCCTGACGCTTCTTCTTATGGATAACTGTTATGCGGCTGTCAGAAAGCGCATCGAGCAATTCCGATGTTCCGTCAGTCGAGCAATCGTCGATAACCAGTACCTCGGATATTTCAGCTCCCTCAAGGGGCGCGGCTAGCACCCGTCCGATCATCGTCAAAACCGTCGAACGTTCGTTATAAACAGGGATAAGGATTGATATCTTCATCATAGAGATTACGGACGCTCTTCCTTGATAAGCAAACCCGACAGAATAACCGATACCGGCACGAGGGCGATCATCGTACGCGAAAGCGCAGTATGATCAAGGGCCCAGGTATAGTTTTCGGTAAAGAAATACATAGCTGCGGTTATCATACCCGATACGGCAAAGAATGCCCACAGCGGCCACTCCCGGCGATGTCTGACCAGTGCGCTAAAACGGATAATAAGCACCGCAATAAATAGATACCACCAGACATTCCAATTATTGACAAGCCCGAACGCCTGGATGATATACTCCCCGACTTGAGGATACCAGCCCGGCGCGGCCGGCGTGTTGCGCAATCCGAGATTAAGCAAAAGCTTAACGGCAATCCAAGGCAAGATCGGACCGATGAGAGCGATTGAAGCAAGCATTATCTCACGCCGTCGAGGGCGCAGCTGCCACGACGCGATGCCAAATCCGACGATCCACGCGAGGATGTAAAATATACCTTCATTCTTGACGAAGAAGCACCAACCCGCCAGAACCGCCGATACGAGAAGAAGACTCAATCTCCGTGAGGAAAGCCATTCACCCAAGAAGACAAAAGCGCCAAGAGCATAGGCCGCCAATGTCAGATCGGCGTACGAATTGAATGAATGATAGAACATGAACGGCATCGAGGCCAAAAACAACGTAAGGACCGAGGCAATCAAGCCGCTGGAACGTCGGCGCAAGAATACATACGCAAGACCAAGCAGCGAAACGAAAGCCGACCAAGGAATGACGTTCAGGGCTGCGGCTCCGGCGCCAGTATGGCGCAGCCAATACTCGGAAAGCGAAACATGCCAAGGGTAATTGCGATGGCTTGTGGCAGCGAGATACGTGAAACTCTCTGGATTGAAATCGACACGGCCGTCCGTTTCCAATATCTTTGATCGAAGCGACCAGAATGTTACCGCGTCGAAAGCAACGACCGGCTTCACGACCGCTTGCAAGAGCGATAATGCTACCAGAATGACAATTAATGAACCGGCTAAGGCGGTTGCCAGTCTCGGACGAGTAACCGCCACTGTCGCCGTAAACGCATGCCGTCGCCGCACAAACAGCCAGGCAAGGGCAACGGCCGCCTGGATCCCGATACCTATCGATAACCAGGATGATACCGGCAACCGCAAGACTACGAAATACAAGAAAAGCTCGCCGGTAACCAAACCGGTACCCAGAAGCCAGCTGACCGGCACATAATATAACCGGCTCGGCAATCGACAGCACGCCGCAAGAACAAGGCCCGGCAAGCCCACGGACAGTATATAGAGCATGATTGCTATGATATCTTGCATACTTATGACCCGATACGTTTGAAAACCGTCTGATTCGGCCCGATTTCAATGACGACGGAATATCTGCCGAGATACTCTGCCGTCGCGAAATCCCAGGGTTGCCCGATCTGCTCAAGCGGACGACGGAATAAGCGTTGATCTTCACGCAGCACGAGCTGGTCACTCGAACGGTACGCGATATAGTAATCAGCTCTCACCATGTCAGCCGTAAACGTATACGGCGCGCCGTAGAGATAATAGAGCAAATACTGGTTAAGATTAGAACGCCCGAGCGTTACGATTGCTCCAGCCGGTATCGCCTCTCGGACATCGCGGCTGAAGGGCTCAACGAAACACAAACCCGAACCGAGTCTCTGGAACGAATCGATCCGACAATTCCTCCAAGCAATCTGGTCACCTTCGCTTTGGTTGAATACGAGCCAGCTGTCTTTGGCTTCGACAAACGAACTGTATATGAACTGCATGAACAGCGGCAACCATGCGAGACAACAGAGAGCAACGATACCTTTCGGGCTGAGACGTCGTCCCCGGAGCGCATACGCGGCAGCCGCTACTAGTAAGATTACGCTGCCTGCCAATCCGCAGATAAGGACCGCCGGCGTGCCGAACCAAAGCGGACTCAATATCAGATTAATCGTACTTATATGTTCGGGCTGGAAAAAAAGCAGGTTCATACGGAAACAATAACTGCCGGCAGGCGAACCAGGCGCAGCAACAGAGCCCGCACTTTCCCGAAATGCTTGCGGAAATACCTGAGCTGAGAACGATAATAATACCGCTTGCGCAAACGATCATCGGACAAGCTCTGTCCCCTCTCATGCCGGACCGAGACCGATGAGACAATGGCCGTCCGATACCGAGGGGCTGCGCGCCGGCAAAGATCGATATCCTCGAAATACATGAAGAAGCTCTCATCAAAGCCTTTAAGTTCATGGAACAGGCTGCATCGGATCGCCAGGACCGCGCCGCTCACCCAGTCGACGTAAGAGACATCTGCGGCTTCGAGTTGGGAATAACCGATTGAGCGCGTAATTAAGCGCGTCAGTGTCGGAAAATGTCCGCGGGAAAACCTTTCCATCCTCTCTTCCTGATCGATGATCCGAGGAGATAGGATGCCTATATCAGGATGTCTTTCAAAAACCGCGGCAAGCGCTGGCCAAACCGATGCACCCGCAAAGGTGTCCGGATTGATAAAGCAGAGATACGCTCCCTCCGCCAACGCGGCGCCCTGATTACACGCAGCGGCAAAACCGATATTGATTTTATTTTCCAGCAGCCGGACACCTGATCGCCTAGCTATTTCCCGGGTCGAATCTGTCGAGGCATTATCGACCATGATGACTTCGCTGCCATGCACCATAGACAAAGCAGCCAGACAGGTGCCGATATGGCGTTCAGAATCATATGTAACGATGACGAATGACCAGGTCATATTAACGAGGACGAGCGATAATGAGAAGATTATCACCCGTGCCGGTGATCCAAGCCGCGATGGTAATCAGGCATTTGACGATACCGGCCGGCATTAGAGAGTAATCATGATGCAGGCTCCAGCGCGTTTTCGCAGCAATGACCGTAAAGCCTTCACGCTCAAGGATTGAAGCGACTGAACGGCGTCCGAACTGCCAGATATGCTGGTCCGGTACCAGGCCGTACCAGCGCGAACCGAGAAGCGCTCGCCAGAGACTGAAAAACCGCGGCACTTCGATGACCAGCAAGCCGTCCTTACGCAGTATACGGCGAACTTCTTTAAGTTCGGCAACCGGATCCTCAAGATGCTCGAAACAATGCAGATATGCAATGACATCGAAAGCGGAGTCGGAATATGACTGATCAGCCAGCGTCCCGTGATGGAGGCGGCCGTCAAGGTCAAGCTTAATCGCTCCGGCCCTGATCGCTCCGCGCGACACATCGATGCCTTCAGCCTCGAAACCGGCCGCTCGCGCTTCATCGACAAAGACGCCGAGATTACAGCCGACATCGACGAGCCGTCCTGTCCGCCGATACGGGGTAATGGCATTGACAACGCGCCGAGCAAAACGGCGCCGTAATTCGAGTTGCGCCGATCGGTCCTCATAATCGGTCAGCCCTTCATAATATTCATGCAGATCGGCGCCCCCTTGCGGCGTGGGCCAGGTACGCCCGAGCGTACAAGTCCGGCACACGTATACCGAAACAAGCCTACCGGCGGAGGCGTAACGGTAATGGCGGTATTCGTTGCCGCCGCAAAGACAGGTTGGGAGAGAGGCTGGATTCATGATTTCTTCGTTCTATATATCGACCAATCGACCAGGAAACGCAACGCCGCCTGACAGAGGGCGGCGCGCACCGCGACTGTCCCTTCCCGCCAACCATCGGCCCATGTTTTTACAAATACTATCGCGACATCAGCCGGCAGGACAAGCAACGGACGGTGCCGGCGCCACGCCATGGAACGCGGCCAGCGGCTTGAATAATTGAATGACGGGATCGAGGCGATATCCGAAAGATACGCCTCACGGCGGATCTTAGCCAGGCCGATCCATTTCTTACGGAATGTTTCCCAACTGTAGTTATCATATCCCGGCGTGTGGATCAGTTCCAAATCTAAACGGCTGACAACGCCCGGCACCTGCGCGACATAATCAGGCAAGGCCAAGAAAGAGACTGCGTCCTTCCTGAATAAGCAACGCTTATGAGGCCACCGCCGAGTCAGGTACCTCTGGCCATCGTGGAGGCGCCACAGAAATTCGTACGCATCTACCCGAGAGTCAGTGATAAGCTGCGGCAGGGCCTTTCGCAATTCTAGAGAAAGCGCTTCGTCAGCATCGATCCGCAGTACCCATTCCCCTTTCGCTTCGCGATATGCCTGCGGCAGATGCGGCTCCATATACCCGTAATGGCTGCCGATAAAGACGCGCGCGCCGAACTGGCGGGCGATGTCGAGCGTCGCATCAGAACACGGTCCGTCGTGGACAACGACGATATCGTCGACAACGCCGACAAGGCTTTCAAGACAGCCGCGGATGCGCTTCTCTTCGTTATAGGCGATGATGCAAGCAGTGATAGAGGCCATAGAGCTTACTTATAACTTTCTTCTATGGACTTGGCTTCCTTGTCGTCAGGATTAAGAGCCAAGGCTTCAGCGGCGTACTTGAGAGCCTGCTCACGCTTTCCCTGGATCCGGAAAGTTCGAGCCAATGCGCGCGGCCATTCGGCATTCAATGAATCGAGTTCATAACCCCGTCGATACAAAGCGATCGCTTCTTCGTACTTCTTTTCGTCAACATAAATTGCACCCAGTTTCTCGTATGGCGATGTCAATCGACCATCGATGCTGATTGCCAGCTCGAGCTGTCGCTTTGCCCGTTCAACATCCTTAGCGTTGAGATATGCTTCAGCAATCAAATCATTGAAATAAGAAGTAGTATAGGAAATGCTAAGCCGATGGTTTTCATCAGGCGCCGCCTCATAATCCGGCATCGCCTCGAGCCCGCGACGGAACAGCTCGATCGCTCCCTCGGAATCCCCGCGCCAAAGCTTGAGCCGTCCATAGTCCTGGTATGCCGTCGTCAACCAGGGATTAATAGCGATCATCTTTTCATAATACTCGACAGCCCGGCCATAATAATCAGGATTATGATAGTACGTCAGTATCGAATACATATGTGCCAGATCGGTATACGCGTAATATTGAGCGTCGTTGCCCGATTCGAGGAGTCGCGCTTCAATCAAGAGATTGTACGCAAGATCATCGCGGCTTTGCCCGGGCGCCGCCGCAGAGAAGCAATTGGTGGCGTGATATAAATACATGCGTTGGTAATAATACCCGGAGGGAAACGAGCTAACCATCCGTTCCAGGGCATCTATAACCCGCCGGCAGTCGCGCTGAGCCTCCCCTCGCTTAAGATCCATATAATGCATGTCCGCGATAAGCGGGCGAAGGCTGAAAGTGTACCAAAAAACCGCCAGTACGCCGATCGTAACAACGCTGATGCACCAACGCGAAACCGGATGAAAGAAACCGAGGCTTATAGTACGGCTCTCCTTGCTGATCATAAGGCATCCGATCGCCAAAAGGCCGTACAGGACGACATTCATCGACGTCAATGAAAAGCTGAAAAGGTTATTGAAGAAATAGGCGGCCAAGACGGCGGCCACGGCAGCAGCCGCAAAACGTTCAGACGCCTGCTCGGCAGATAATGAACGGCGGAGCAAGCGTATCCACACCCAAAACGAGGCGCCCGCGAAGGCAAGAAGACCGAAGAGCCCGAAGTGGAGCAGCATGTCGAGGACGGTATTATGCGCCCGATCCGGGAAGGTATTGAGCTGCTCATAGTACGCCCACTCAGGCCGATAATGAGTCGCGAAGACATCGCCCAAGACATCCGGACCATATCCGAATGCCTGGCGGATAAGCGACGCTTCTTTAAAAGCTTTCCACCCTGCTTGCCAATATATGATACGGATCCGGCTCGAACCGGCCGACAAATCAAAGGCGCTGGCAATCCGACCGACTGGGTTCAAGCCCGCGCTACTCAGCGAAGCAATCTTCTCCCGTGTCGCCGGTATCAAGAGAACCAGTGTCGCTGCGATAACGCATGCCCCGAGAATGACCGCAAGCCGGTTCCGCTTCATGTAGAGAGCGAACCAAATGATCCCTAAGACGACCAGGGCAGCGAAGGCGAACCAAGCGCTACGGCTGAACGTACAATACAGGCATATCAGCTCAAGGATAACAAAGACGCCGCAAGCCGCTTTCTGCCATGTCCGCTTCGCCTGCCAGACCGCGGCATATACGGTCAATGGAAGCAAAACAACGATATAATGGCCGAAGAAATTAGGCTGACCGAAACTGGAAAAGATCCGCGGAGAGTCTTCGGCCCATCGCAGTGGATCAAAGCCGAAAATCTGAAGCAGTCCGTACAGGCACGCGACGGCACCGCCTGCCAAAAGAGCGGATATCAAACGCCGTATCTGACGACGATCGGCGCTGGACGATATGATCATGAAGAATAGCAGGCCGTATGAAATGATATTGTACAGGCCTTGCTGGCGTTCATACGTGCCGGTGAAGCTGATGCCAGGATGGAGAGAAACTGCCGTGCTGACAGCTGCCAGAGCTACGAACATCGCAAGAAGCCAGATAACTTTCCGATCGCCTGCAAATCTAAATGTACCTTCGATGGAGGCGCGCGCGAGCCAGGCGCCGACAAGAATCAGGACGATAAAGCGGAGCAAGGCCGACTTGTTGAGATCAAACACGGAAAAGTTTTCTTGGAACCAGGCGAAATATATCGGAACGCCAAAAAGTCCGGCGGCCGTTCCCCAGTCGCCGATCGAAGCACACCATGATGCGAGACGCTTACTGTCCATAGGCTAACAAAATACGGACCACGAAAAAGATCGATGGTCCGTACATGCTGTAGTGAGAGAATCTTAATTGGCTAACCCGTTCGGAGTGGCGTGGTGAGTACCCGCCTCAATATCTCCGATGTCCGCGCCGAGACAGTACTGGATTGCGTACGACGCATGCGAGTTATAAGAAACGTAGCTGTAGTTCGTGGAAGCCGGACAGACACCGCCATCATTATTCGGAGAAGGATTCGACGGGATCTGGGCCATATAAATGGAGCCGGTATAACTGATCGATCCTCCAGGAACGACAGCGCCTGTCGTCGGATATTGCCCGGCATCGTTATAATAGAGCTCCAAGGCGGACATGATCTGCCTCATATCGGCGACACGCTTGGCGTCCCGAGATTTCGAACGGGCATTTCCGAGTGCGACCACTGCCAACGTTGAAAGGATACCGATAATAGCGATAACCACTAAGAGTTCGATCAACGTAAAGCCTTTTCTGTTGTTATGTTGTTTCATGGTCTCACCCCCTTCCTACTAGTTAAATCAGAACACATATGTGTTACGGACATAGTATAAGTATATAACGTCCCCGCTCGGAACGCAACCTTATAATTGACTGACTACATTATACATTGGCAACAGAATTGCCGCAACCATCACCCCGACCCCCAGGCCCATAATCACCATCAAGGACGGCTCTATGAGCGACATCAGGTTAGCCAGCGTAGTAGTTATTTCCCGATTATAGAATGAGGTCACTTTTTCGAGGACGACATCAAGCTTCCCTGTCTTTTCCCCCACCAGCATCATCTGCGAAACCATCGTAGGGATCTCTTTCGTCCTGACGAACACCGTAACGATAGAATTACCGCCTTGGACTTCAGCGATAGTCTGGTTAACGATATCGCGATAATACGTATTGCTCATGACCTCACCGGCCACTTCGAGACTCGTAGAGATATTGACGCCACCGATAATCAAAGTATTCATCGAACGCGTAAAGCGCACTAGATAAATCATCTGTAAGAGAGGGCCGAAAATCGGCAGCTTAAGGATAAGGTAATCGAATTCCTTTCGCCCGGCCGCGGTAGCCAAATAAGCCTTTCCGCCAAAAACCCCTCCGACCAAAAGAATCAGGATGATCCACCAATAGTTGATCAAGAAGCTTGAAACGCTGATCAAGATCTGGGTCGCGACAGGCAGTTCGGTCCCGGTCTCGACTATAATAGAAGTGAGTCGAGGGACGACGAAGATCATCATCAAGAAGCCGATTGCGAGCATCATGATAATGATAAAGATCGGATAGATCATCGCTCCTTTGATCTTTGAATTCATCTCATAATCCTTCTCCATCTCATCCGCGATATAGTTCAGAGCGTCATCAAGCTTGCCCGACTGTTCGCCCGATTTTATGACGCTGATATAAAAGTTGGAAAACAGATCCGGACGCTTCGCCAGCGAGCCGGACAACGTATCGCCGGAATCGACCTCATCGCTGACCTCAGCCACGATCTTGCGCAGTTTCGGCTTCGGCGACTGTTGCGACAAGACCTTGAGAGCCTCGACGACCGGTACGCTCGAGGAAACCATGACCGCGAACTGGCGGGAAAAAACTACAAGGTCCTTGGTATTGATACGGCTCAATGAATCGAATACCGAACGACGCGACGTATCGATCGCCGCCTTGAGAGAAAGGATCTGATATCCGCGAGCAGTGAGAGTATCCGCGGCCTGGGCCTCATCAGCCGCCTCGACCGATCCCGTCTCTTCCCGGCTATTAGTGGCGTTAAAAACCTTAAAATTGAATGTTGTCATACCTACTCAGCGAAAGAAAGGGCTTTCTCAACGAACTCTGAGGGTTCAAGATGCATTTTCACTATATACTCGACCGCTCCCAGCGTTCGTCCTCTTTCCCGATCGGAAGGACTGCTCACGTCAGCAATAAGGATAACGGGGATCCGAGCCAGAGCCGGCTCTTCCTTCAAGCGCTTCAAAACAGCCAGGCCGCCTTCATCAGGCAGCACCATGTCAAGCAGAATAAGAGAAGGTTTAAAATCGCGCGCCTCCGCGATCACTTCCCTGCCCTCGCGAGCGCCGCGGACTTCGCAGTCCTCATCAGCGAACTTTGCGCTATACATGCGCATTAAAAAAATGTCATCCTCTACTAGCAAGATTTTGCGTCGATTTTTCATAGCCCTAATTCTGGATAACGCGCATCACTTCCTCAACCGTAGTATCGCCGCGCACGGCCTTCATGAGGCCGTCCTCTTCCATCGTGACAAAGGGCTGATTCGCCTTCACGTCCTCGATAGTTAATGCCCCTCGCTTCTGAAGAATGAGATTCTGCATCTGATGATTGACTTCAATCGCCTCAGCGATACAAACGCGGGAACGGTATCCGGTCTTACCGCAATGGGAGCAGCCTTCTCCTTTATAGAACGTCACAGCGGTAGGATCGAAATCCGGAATAACCTTCCTGACGAGGTCGATTGGGATCTCATTCAGACGCTTCATGACTTCAGAGCGGAACACGGGCTCAAGCTTGTCTTCTACCTTGCAATAGGTACAGATGCGCCGGGCGAGGCGTTGAGCAAGCGAAACGTTCAAAACCTGGCCGAGGAGGAACGGTTCGACCTTCATATCGACCAGACGGGCGATAGTTCCGAGAGCATCTTTGGTATGGAGCGTTGACAGAACGAGGTGGCCCGTCAGCGAAGAGTGGATCGCCAGCTCGGCGGTTTCATTATCGCGGATTTCACCAACCATGATGATATCGGGATCCTGGCGCAGGATAGAACGCAAGCCGGTCGCGAACGTGAAGCCGATTTCGTCCCGGATCTGCGACTGGTTGATGCCTTTGAGAAAATATTCGACCGGATCTTCAAGCGTGACGATATTCGAGCGTTCGCGGTTAAGAATATTAAGAAGAGAATAAAGAGTCGTCGTCTTTCCGGAGCCGGTCGGACCGGTAATCAGAATCATGCCCCCGGTCTTATCGAGATTCTTATTCATAATTTCGAGCGTCTGTCCCTCAAAACCGAGCTTATCGAGACTGAAGATGCCCTTCGCGGTGTCGAGAACGCGCATGACGATTTTTTCCTCATTGAGCAGCGGCATCGAGGAAACGCGGAAATCGATTTCACGATTATTGATGACAAGTCGGATGCGTCCGTCCTGAGGAGAGCGGGTTTCATCGAGCTTCAAATTAGACAAGACCTTAATGCGGGCAATGATGGCCGGATGGATATCTTTCGGCAGGATGAGCGAATTGTGAAGGATGCCGTCGATGCGATAACGTACGCGCGTCTCTTTCGGCAGCGGTTCAATGTGGATGTCTGAAGCGCCGCCCTCGATCGCGTGGCGGATGATGACAGAAACGATCTTCGCGACCGGAGCATCCTTGACGATGCCTTCAAAATCAACGCTTTCGTCCCTCTTCAGATTGACGTCATCTTTATCCTCCTGCGCCTTAACCGCCAAAGCAGATGAAATTTCTTTGCTGAAATCCTTATACTGGCTGAAAGCGTTGTTGAAACTGAACGTCGAAATCAAGAAATAATCGACCCGAAGCTTGTGCTTTTGCGCCAGGAAATCCATAGCTTCGATCGCCTTGAAATTATCGGCATCGACCAAGCCTACCTTAAGCCGGTTCTTATCGCGGTCAAAAGCGATCAGCTTATAATGCTCGGCGACGCTGACCGGAATGACATTGAGTATGTCTTCATCGATTTCCTTATCGGCAAGATCGATGTACGAAAAATTCAAAAATTCTGATTTCGCCTTGACAAGATCTTCGACGTTGACAAGATTGCGCTCGAGGATAAGCTCGTCAGCCGTCTTGCCTGTGGTTTCCGCCTCTGCGGTCACTTCTGCGGCGCTCGCGGATGACAAGACCTTGCTCCCGACGAGGAAGTCGACGAAGTTTTTCTGCTTCAAAATGAAAGCGTCATTCTTGATCATATCCCTAGAATGGTGAAAATGGATCGCTGTGGCGAAGCTCTCGACGAGCCTGGACGGAAGGGCGTACTGTCCCGGTCACCGCAGCGCCTTCTTCGGCCTCAAGCCGCTTGATATCCGCTTCAGTCATGATCGGCGCTAAGGTTTTGAACTTCTCATCATTAAATAGACCGAACTTAAGATCCTTCTCGGTCACTAGTCCGCGGGAAATAGGGGTAAAGTCTGTCAGAGAGATCTCCGCATCAGGAAAAAACCATGCATTGAAATTCATGATAACGATAAGAAGCGCGATTACGATTCCAACCGTAATTCCATACGCCGTAAGCAAATTCTTGTTCTCTTGGCGGATCATAGCGTTAATGCTTGAGATAGTAAGCGTACAGCACCACGTTTGCGGTCCGCGAATCCGGATTATAATCGACCGAAACGACATCCATTATCCGTAGGCTCCGTTCAATCTTCGCAAGCACCTGCTTCAATCGAGGATAATCCACTCCCCCGAGAGAAAAAGACACCGTAACTATTTGAAAATTCTGCAGCTGGGAGCTTGGCTTCGGCGGCTCAGCGATAACCAAAAATTTATCTGAAGAGTTATCCAGGGGGGTGATAACCACGTTATCCACGGTAACACGGTAGAGACGCCCCAGATATCCGACCTCGCGGAGCAAAGCGATCTTCAGAGCATCGATGTCCATTGACGAAGAAAGGATATAATCCACCTTTTCCTTGTCGGAATCCGTAATCGTCTTATACAAATTCTTGACTTCGCCCAATTGCTTTAAGTAATTCACCTTATCTTCATACTCCTTTTCCTTAACCGTGATTTCCTGATCGGAAATGATAAAATCATATTTCGGCTTTATCAAGAACCAATAGCCGCTAATGAGGACCACCAGACAGACCACGATGATGAACCAATTGAAAAAATTCGCAAAGAAGGTGAAAAGGACCGTCGCAATGTTCTTCAACATCTGACGTGATTCGGCTGTAGGCTTAAGCGTAATGTTCGTCATGGCTGTTGTATGAATAGGGACGGATCGATAGTCATCTGAAGCGTAAAGCGGGTAACCGGCTCCGTGCCCGCAGCACCGGCTACTGACTGGGCGTTCGAGTACGCGACTGTCCTCATCTTCGGATACGCTTTGTACAGCTCAAGCTGGAGCGAAACGGTATCAAGATTGCGGGCGACTGCCGGTACGCTATACGTGCCGGTCAAGTCGGCTTCAAGCCCCTCGAGATAGACGTCCTTCAATGTCGTGTCTTCAAGAAAGCCGAGAAAGTTTGTCCAATAGACATGGTTAGACAGGACAAAACTGACCAGTTCAAGCTTGCGGTTGAATAAAACAATCTCTTCAATATCTTTTTCGTTCTTACTGATCTCCGTATTAATAGCGTCAAAGTTTGCAAACGTCGCTTCATTCGCGTCTAGGCGCTCTTTCTGCCAGACGAGCAGGCCGACATACACCAAGCTGATGGCAAGGGTGCAGAGAATGAGAGCCAAGGAGAGCATGAGCAGGCGCTGACGCCAGTTAAAGAAGAGGACGCCCTGGTCTTTAACCAAATTCGTCTTGATTCCTCCGTACGGCTGCCAAAAGCGCTGTTCAACCTCGTCTCTCTCCTGCGTTTTCTCCTCGGCCTCACGCTCAGCGCGGAGCGTATCGGTCAACCGGCTGCGCCCTGCCGGCGCGACAACCGATGATGCTGCTTCAGCCGGCGGGACCTCGGTCTTATACCTGAACATCGAGAAGAAGGAAGATGGCTTTTCAATCTTTTTTTCCGGCGATGCCTTAACGGGCGTTTCCGATTCCTTTCCCGCTTTCGGGATCCTGTCTTTTGCCGAAACGACAGGATTCACGCTTTCCGCGGGTCCAGCATTCGACTGTTCCGTCGATGCAACGGTGGCACTCTGCTCGTTCGAAGCATGATCGCGAGTGTGGCCGCGCCGACGCAAGAGGTTCTCATAGAAACGGCGCTGCTTTAAAAGAGCCGTCTTTTCCTCAAGACGCTCTTTTTCCAGCCGCTCGATGTCTTTTTTGATTCGATGCGAACCGACCGCGCTGCGCTGCAAGCGGAAGAACCGGCGCAGACGCTTCATCCAGACGGCAAAACCGCCGGACGGCGGCGTAGCGGCTGCTTGATTGTGTTCATGCTGCGCCATACGATGATAACGGGCTACTTACGATCAAATTCGCGCATAGCCAAACCGATGGCGACCGCCATCCGCGGACCGATCTTTTCCAGGATCGGCTTAAGCTCATACGGATACGCGACACGGAACCACGGATCGCCGACGATGACATTCAGATTGAACCGTTCGGAAAGGTACTCGGTCAGGCCCGGCAACAAAGCTCCCCCGCCCGTGAGGATGATCTTCTCGACGCGGCGGTTCTCCTTGCTTCCGAAGACATCCAGGATGTATTTTATCTCGTTCGTAATCGGTTCCATCGCCGATATGATCATCGGCGGGAGCTTATCATCGCTCGGTCCATCATGCATCAGGTCATACTTGAACTGCTCGGCCTGGGCGGGCGTCATATTCAGATTCGCGCCGATAGCCGCGGTAATATTCGAACCGCCGATGCCGATACTGCGGTTGATAACCGGGATGCTCTTATCGACGACGAAGATATTGGTCGTAGTGGAGCCGAGTTGGACGATCATCGCCGTCGACCGATCATTGCCGAGCAATGAACGGATCAAGGCGAAGACTTCAGTCTCGAGGCTCAAGAGATTAAGTTGCGCCGTTTTGAACGCTCCGACATATGTCTGGATGAGCGTCTTCGGCGCTCCGGTCAAAAGGAACCGGTTGCCGATCGCCGGATTGTTCTCATCGATCTTCTGCCAGTCAAGGACGATATCCTGGAGCGGCAATGGGATGACTTTCTTCGCCTCCCAGTTGATAGCGGCCTCAAGGTCTTTCTTGCCGACGTTCTGATGTATATTGATGATAGAGGAAAAGACAGAAAAAGTAGGCAAAGAAGCGAGCGCAAGATTCGACGTCGTATGAGATTTCTCACAAATATGGCGGATGAGGTCAGCCGTTTTCCGGATATCAATAGGCGCAGTTTCGTTGAGAGGTTCCTCCGTAAATTTTTCGCTGAAACCGTACGTTGAAAGAGCTACCTTGTTGGCGTGCTTGCGTAATTCGACGACTTTGACGCTCAAAGCGCTGATATCGATACCGAGATAGCTCTGGAGCGAAGATTTAAATAGTTCCATAAAAGAAACGCTACGCTCATCCGCTTTGACAGTGCTGCGTATGGCGTATATAATTTAAGAAGATTAGTCTTATTATACCATAAAAAAGCCGAAGGCCACAATGATTCATTGCTGCTTTCGCCGCTCCAAGACCGCGTATGAATTTCTCAACGCTCAATTACAAAAAAATCGGCCTCATCATCCTCTTCGTAGCGGTAACTGTCGCCATCGGCTACTTCATTTTCAGCTTTTTCTTCAAACCCCAAGCCGATACCGGCACGGCTCCTGAACCATCGTCCGAACAGGCAGGAGGCGGGCTTCCGCAAGCCGGCACGGGCTCTCCCGCTACACCGACCATAACGCCGGGCGGCGAGTTTCCGGGAAGCGGGTCTTCAGGGGGCACGGGAACCGCTACTGACGATCAGGCGGATCAAGCTCCCTCTATCGCTGACCAGGCTGCCTATCCATCGACCGCCAGCGGCTCGCTCGCTTTCTACAACCCGAACAACAGCCGCTTCTATACGCTCAATCCAGACGGTACGCTCAAAGCACTGGCCGACAAGCAGTTCCCAGGCGTCAAG
Source organism: uncultured Gammaproteobacteria bacterium (assembly GCA_964438845.1). GTDB lineage: Bacteria > Patescibacteriota > Patescibacteriia > Patescibacteriales > Patescibacteriaceae > Patescibacterium. The sequence goes on along the minus strand of CAYTLN010000006.1, from coordinate 10,899 downwards.
AACGTTGTATGGGCCCCAGGCGATGAAAAAGCTATCCTCGAATATCCCGACGGTTCTAATATCCGCTACGACTTCGCTACCGGCAAGCAGGTGACGCTCCCGAAACATTGGGAGGACTTCGATTTCTCCCCGGACGGAAACAAGCTCGTCGCGAAAAGCATCGGACTCGATGAGAATAATCGCTGGCTCGTCATCAGTAATGACGATGGCTCGCAAACCCAGGCCATTGAACCTCTCGGTGACAATGCCGACACGGTCATTTCTTCGTGGTCGCCGAGCAACCAAGTGATAGCGATGTATGTCGAAGGAGTGGATTTCAATACCAAGAAAGTATTTTTCGTCGGCCAGAACGGAGAGAATTTCAAATCTACGACTATCGAAGGACGGGGATTCGAGCCGCTATGGACTCCTACGGGCGACCAGCTTCTCTATAGCATCTACTCAGCCGATAACGATTATAAGCCGAACCTATGGCTCGTCGGCGCCGAAGGCGACTCCATCGGCACGAATCGCCGGCCGCTCAACCTCAATACCTGGGCCGATAAATGCACATTCGGGCAAAGCGAACTCTACTGCGCGGTTCCACGGACGCTGGAAAGAGGCGCGGGCCTGCAGGCCTCTTCCACCTCGTATTCCGCCGATTTGCTGTATCGCATCAATACGGCTACCGGAACCAAGGAACTCGTTTCATCAAACAGCCCGTACGCGATGAACAAGCTTTCGGTTTCAAAGGACGGACAATATCTCTACTTCATCGAAGGCGGCAGCAACCGGCTGCGAAAAATCAAAATTAGATAATCTCTATTCGCTAATTCTTAAATAATTTTTAATATCAAAATTAAAAATTAGAATGTATTTAGAAATTAAGAATTAAGAAATAGAAATTTCATGCCCAAGCCATCGACGCTCTATGTCTGCACTAACTGCGACGCCCAATTTCCAAAATGGCAGGGGCGTTGTTCGGAATGCGGCAGCTGGGGCACGCTGACGCTTACCGCTTCCGAAGAAAAGGCGGCCGCAAAACCGTCGGTCGCTCCGGCTGAAATTGTCCGCCTCGCCGATGTCGATACGTCCGAAAACTTCCGCCGGCTTGAGACCGGCATCAACGAGATCGACCGCGTCTTCGGCGGCGGCATCGTCTCCGGATCATTGACGTTGCTCTCCGGCGAACCTGGCATCGGCAAATCAACCCTCGTCGCCCAGATCGCCGACGCGATCGCCCGAACGCGAGACGTCGTCTATACCTCCGGCGAAGAATCCCTCGGCCAGGTCAAGCTCCGGCTCGAACGCCTCAACTGCGACCTGAAACGTTTCCGTTTCATCACGGCAACCGATATCGAGAAGATCCTGTCAGCCGTCGAAGCCGAACAGCCCGACCTCGTCATCATCGATTCGATCCAGACGACCCATACGAGCCTCGTCGGCCAGGAAGCCGGCAGCCTCAACCAGATCCGCGCGATCGCTGTCCGCTGCCTGGAAGTCGCGAAGAAGCGCAATATCGCCTTCATCCTGATCGGCCATGTCACCAAAGACGGCATCGCCGCCGGGCCGAAGTCGCTCGAACACCTCGTCGACACCGTCCTCTACCTCGAACAGGAGACCGCCCGCGGCTACGAACTGTTGCGCGCCAGCAAGAACCGTTTCGGCTCGACGAACGAGCTCGGCATCTTCGAGATGACCGGCACCGGCTTCAAGCCGATCGAGAACCCGACCGCGATCTTCCTCGACAACGAAACCGTCTCGACGGGCGGTTCGGCGACGAGCTGCATCATCGAAGGCACCCGGCCCTTCCTCGTCGAAGTCCAGGCGCTCGTCACCAAAACCGTCTTCGGCTACCCGCAGCGCAAAGCTTCGGGCTTCGATCTCAACCGCCTCCAGGTCCTTGCCGCCGTCATCAACAAGCGGACGAAATTCAACGTTACTAATCAGGACATCATCCTCAATGTCGTCGGCGGTCTCCGCATTACCGATCCGGGACTCGACCTGGCCGTCTGCACGGCGATCGTCTCGTCCCTGCTCGACCGTCCGATCGACCGGCGCATCCTCATTGTCGGCGAGGTCGGCCTCGGCGGAGAAATCCGCCCTGTTCCCCAATTTTCTTTGCGATTAAAAGAAGCCGCCAAGCTGGGCTTCAAGGCGGCTATCGGTCCGAAAACGAATGACAAGGTCAGCGGGATTTCTTTGGCGGCCGTGAAGACCCTTGACGAGGCTGTCGCGCAGGCGTTGCGCTAGGCTTCTTTCCCAAATGCTCGCTGCGCCACGTCTCGATGGCGCCGTGATTTCCCGATACCAATACCGGCGGCACCCGGTATGTTTTTTTACCCAACCTGATCGCTTCCGGTTTCGTGTACTGGGGATATTCAAGCTGTCCCGGAATCGAATGCGACTCAAAGGTGAGGCTTTCTTCATTGCCGAGCACACCGGGCAAGAGCCGCGCCACTGAATCGATGATAACCATCGCTCCGGCTTCGCCGCCGGTGAGGACATAATCGCCGATCGAGATTTCTTCATCGATCAATGCCGATACGCGTTCATCGATCCCCTCGTAGCGCCCGCAGATCAAGGTCAATGATTTTAGTTTCGAATACTCTTTAGCCTTAGCCTGATTCCATGTCTGTCCAGAAGCGGATAACAGCACTACCTTCCGCTTGCTCGGAGCCAGCTTGTCCTTTTTCTTAAAAGCGGCCAAGGCTTTATAGATCGGCTCGATCTTCATCACCATGCCGGCACCGCCTCCGTACGGAGTATCATCGACGGTCCGATGCTTGTCCGTCGTCCAATCGCGCAGGTCATGCGCTGTAACCGCGATCATCTTGTTCTTGCGGGCACGGCCGAGCACGCCGGTATCGACATACCGGTCAATCAATTCTGGAAATAATGTCAGGACATCGAACTTCATACGCGTATACGACAAAACCCCGGTGGCCCGGGGTTTTGGCTTGCTTAGAGGGCGAGGTTCTCGATATCATCGATAGCCGATGTATCGATATCCTCAGTCGGTTGTCTAAAACCGCCTTCCTGGCGGGCGTGTCCGCCATTCTCCTGGCGCGGCTTGCGCGGCGGGCGGTTCGAACCTTCCGGTTCGAAGATTTTCAAGTTAACTCGGGCGTTGTTCTTGGCGCCGACGATCTTCAAGAGGGTGCGGATCGACTGGGCGGTCTGGCCGCGGCGGCCGATGACATATCCCATGTCTTCCGGGTTGATCTTCAGGGTCAGGAGGACTCCCATTTCATCAACGGTGCGGTCGACGACGACGTCTTCCGGATGGCCGACGATCGCCTTTACGATCATCTCCAAAAAATCCTTGTCTTGCGTTTCAGACATACATTTCTGCCTTGTCAGATTGGCTCTGAAAAGAAAACAACTGGCAAGGTACATTAATAATAACTGCTTGTATTATAGCGCAGAAAAGGCTGTTTGTCAATCGAGCCGCGAAGCGATCCATCTACCATCCGCCATAGTTTCTCCCTATATCCTTTACTCCCCTCAGCCGCCGGGATATACTGAACCCTATGAAGAGATACCTTATCGTTTTCCTATTAGGCATCGTCGCCACTCTGGCGGCCTGGTTCGGCCTGACCCGCGTCTGGCCGGACATGCCCGGAAGCTCTTCCCTGCTTGACCGAGCTGCAGTCATCAAGCAGATGCAGAGCCTCAACCGCCTCGAAACCGCCTCGTTCACGATCGAAAAGATCATCGAGACCGGAACCGATTACGACCAGCTGCGCGAACTGCTGTTCGGCGATAAGATACTTCTCGTCGCTCACGGCGAAGTCATCGCCGGCTTCGATATGTCGACGCTCGATCCGGAACAGATCAAGGGCAGCGGGTCTTCGATACGGCTCACCCTGCCCGCGCCGACGGTACTGTCGACCAGTCTGGATAACAGCCAGACTAAAGTTTTCGACCGCAAGCAAGGCCTGCTGACTAAAGGCGACCTTAATCTCGAAGCCCAGGCCCGAGGCCAGGCAGAAACGGCGATCCGCCAAGCCGCCTGCGACGGCGATATCTTAGCCGAAGCCAACGAGAACGGCCGCAAGCAGATAGAACTGCTCCTGCGCAGCGCCGGCTTTACCGACGTGACGATTTCCCTCACCCAGCCATCAGGTTGCATGTAACAAAAAACCGGCCCTAGGGCCGGTTTTTTTTGCACTCAATCGTTAGAGCGAGTAGCGGACGAAGCTTTCGACGTTCGCGCCGTTAAGCACGTCTTCGACTTTCTTCTTATCGTCCTTGATGTATTCCTGCTTGATCAGGCAAACTTCTTCGTAATACTTGTTCACCTTACCCATGAGGATCTTTTCGATCATCTCGGCAGGCTTGCCTTCCTTCAGGAGCTGTTCGCGGTAGATTTCCTTTTCCTTTTCGAGTTCGGAAGCGTCTACCTGGTCCGGCTTGACGTAGCGAGGGCTGGCGGCGGCGATATGCATCGCGATGTCGCGGGCGAGGTCAGCTTCGCCGGCCTTGTCGAGAGCGACCAGGACGCCGATGTTGCCTTGCGGATGAGCGTAACCGTTGACCGTGCCGGCTGATGTCAGGCGGGCGTAGCGGCCGATGCCGATCTTCTCGCCGATGACGCCGGACAGGTGCTGCAACGCCTCGTCGACGGACGAGCCGTCAGCGAGCTTCACGGTAAGCAATTCTTCGATCGTCGACGGGGCATGGGTCTTAGCAGCGGCCAAGACGGCTTCGCCGAGCTTCTTGAATTGTTCATTGCGGACGACGAAGTCGGTTTCGGCATTCATCTCGAAGATGTAGCCTTCGGTGTGCGCGTCGTTGACGGCGATGACTACCGAACCTTCATGGGTTTCGCGGTCGCCGCGCTTAGCGGCTTTGGCGATGCCTTTCTTACGCAGGATCTCGATCGCCTTTTCAAGGTCGTTGCCGGCTTCGGCTAACGCATTCTTGCAATCGACGATGCCGGCGCCTGTGCGGTCGCGCAGCTGTTTGATGAGTTCCATAGAGTAGAATCTTTAATTCTTAATTTCTAGTTTTTAAATAAATCCTAATTTCTAATGCTTGAAAATTGAGGAATTAAAAAATTGTTTGGAAATTAAGAATTAGAAATTAGAAATTTTAGTAAAGTTATTAGTCTTTCTTTTCAACTGCCTTCGCGGCCTGGGCAGAATCCTTGGCAGTTGAAATAGCTTCTTTGACTGAAGCCATGACAAGCTTGATGGCTTTCGAAGCGTCGTCGTTCGCCGGGATGACATATTCGATGCCGTCCGGGTTGACGTTGGTGTCGCAGACAGCGACGATCGGGATGCGCTTCTTCTTCGCTTCGGCCAGGGCCGTCTCTTCGTGCTTGATGTCCCAGATAAAGATGACGTCCGGCGTGCGGTGGAGGCCGACGAGGCCGCCGACCGTCTGCGAGAGCTTCGCGATCTTGCGGTCAAATTGTCCGCGTTCCTTCTTCGTGTACTTTTCGAGCTTGCCGGCTTCCTTCTTTTCGATCAGATCCTGATACATGCGGATCGAATTGCGGATGATGGCGAAGTTAGTGAGCGAACCGCCGAGCCAGTGCTGGCTGACGTACGGCATGCCGAGTTCCTGCGCGGTCTCTTCGAGGACGCGCTTGACCTGGTTCTTCGTACCGACGAAGAGGATCGTCTTGCCTTCGGCCGCGCTGCGGGCGAGGAACGCGAGCGCCTCTTCGAGCTTGGCGCGGCTCTTTTCAAGGTCGATGATATGGATACCCTTGCGGGCTTCGAAGATATACGGCTTCATCTTCGGGTGCCACTTGAACGTGCGGTGGCCGAAGTGCATGCCGGCTTCGAGCATGGCCGCCACGGATGGCAGGCCTGCCTGGTTCTTTTTCTCTGACATAAAACGTTTTTCCTTTATTCCTCTGCCTCAACGCCCGTCCTGGCTCAAAGCCATTGGGGAAGGAAAATCCAGGTGAGACATGAGAGATTAATTAAAAATCAATCACGGCCGAGCCATGATTGGCGGTTTTATTGTAAGGGATTTGTCGCCTCCTGTCAACTGAGGCGCCGTTGTGGCTTCCCGGCCCGGCGGGGTATACTATGAGAGGATAATTATCCGCTAAAACTATATGAAAAAATCACATTCTCGTATCCTCTGGACCGTTATCGTCCTGATCGTCGTCTTCGGTATCGCCTATTGGCTCGGTTCGCGCCAACCGCGAACTCCGCAAGCGGAAACCACCGCCCAGCCCGCCCAATCTCCGGTTACGGCGACGGAACAGGCAAAGACGGAAGAAGATACCGTCACGAAAACCGCTTCCCCGGCTCCCGACGCGATGCTCCAATATACGAATGATGATTATAAGTTCGTCATGAAACTGCCCGCCCGCTGGCAAGGCTTCCGCGTCAGCAAGGATTCCGATGAATGGGGCGACCATTACAGTTTCGAATTGAAGAAAGCCACCGGCGGCTACGGCAGCATCTTTACCTTATCGGCATATTCGAAGAACGCCTGGGACAAGGTGATGCGCGAAGCGATCAAGCCGGTCTTCCTGGCCGGACGCGGCGACACCGTCTTTGCCTACAGCCTCGGACAGGACGATGCAGGCTTCGCCGGTTTCCCGGATGTCGAAGCGGGCCTACGCTATAAAGGACCCCTTTTCGATGCGCAGGAAACTATTATCCCGAGTTTTGAGTTGAAATAAAAAGCCCTGATATTTCTATCAGGACTATCATCATCTTACACATTCAGTCTTAGTAGGAGACCATCGCCTTCAACAGCTTGTCTTTTGTTATTTTCGCTTTCTCTTCCACATAACGAGCAATCAAATTTTGTGAGTCTGCAAAATTATCCTGCAGCGCTTTTATTTTATTATCAATACCCTGATGGATGTAAAAGACAAAGGATTCTACATGGACCTGCGATAATAAATATGACAGTGCAATCGTGCACAGGAAATCCCGCAGCTCAACGCCCTCATCCTTGTGGATCATAATCGAATCTACGTATATTCCCGCCCATACCTTCAGCATCGTTTTTTCATCGTCATGCGTCCTGCAATATACCGGATATTGCCTGACCGTTGCAACCAACGTCCTCATCAAAAATATGTATGTTTCAGAAGTACGTGCACACTTAATATCGGCGACTTTCAGAAGGATACGGAACCTTTGCTCTATCCCGCCGATATTCCCCTCCGGAATCAAATACTCCCGCAGATAATTGCAGGAAGATCTGAACACGAAATGTTGAGGATCATTGAAATTTGCCAAGCCTCTTTTCTCATCTAACCTCTTAAGCAAGCCCAGTATTGTATTGGGATCATCGCCTTTCGCCATGCTGAATACGAGATCGTACATATGCGATGAGCGTAGAGGGTATCTGCATTCAGCCCAGATATACACCGCGCCGATCGCACTGAGAAATATGACTGTCAACAACAATTCAAGCACGGTATAGAAATCAATGATAAGAGTCAAAAATGCGACTACGGCCGTAATAGTAAGTAAAAATAGCCACACTGTTTTTCTTATTTCCTTAATTCTTTTATACATATTCCCTCCCGGAATTTTTTTATTGTTTGAATGATAGGCAGAATATCCGGTTGGCCAGCTACTCAACCTATCATTCAACCTGTTAAGGTTCGAATATTCTTTATTACCATAAAACTGTTCATGAGTCAATAAAGGAAGCCTCTTTCGAGGCTTCCTTTTTATTCGAGATATTTCTTCCCCTTCATCCCCTCCGGCCAATAGCTCTGGTCTTCCTTATAGTCGAAGTCGGGGCTGTATTTATAATCCTTTCCATAGCCCAAGTCTTTCATCAGCGATGTCGGCGCGTTGCGCAGATGGAGCGGCACGCCCTGGTTCGAGGTATTGCGCGCATCGGCAGCCGCCGCCTGATAGGCGGTATAGAGGGCATTCGATTTCTGGCACTTCGCGAGATAGACGACGAGCTGGGCGAGGATGACGTTGCATTCCGGCATGCCGATGACCTGGCAGGCATGGAAGGCGGCCATCGCCTGTTCGAGGGCGCGGGAATTCGCCAATCCGATATCTTCGGATGAGAACCGGACGAGGCGCCGCGCGACATACAGCGGATCTTCGCCGGCTTCGAGCATGCGCGCGAGCCAATAGAGCGCCGCGTCGGCGTCCGAGCCGCGCAGCGACTTATGCAATGCGGAAATGACATTATAATGCTCCTCCCCTACCTTGTCGTAGAGAAGGTGCGATTTCTGTGCGGCTTCTTTTATAGTCTCGACCGTAATCCGTTTAGACAGGATCGTCGCGGCTTCCAAGATATTGAGAGCGGAACGGGCATCGCCCTGGCTGATACCGACCAAGAACGCGATTGCTTCGTCGGCGACATCGAGCTTCATCGCGCCGAGTCCGCGTTCCGGATCTGCGATCGCCTGGCGGATGATCGATTCGAGGGCTTCGTCGCCGAGGCTATGGAGCACGATGACGCGGCAGCGGGACAGCAGGGCCGTCCGCAGCTCGAAGCTCGGATTCTCGGTCGTCGCGCCGATAAGGATGAGCGCGCCGGATTCGATATGCGGCAGGAGCGCGTCCTGTTGCGCTTTGTTCCAGCGATGGATCTCGTCGATGAACAGGACCGTCTTCTTGTCGAGCAGCTGGTTCGAACGCGCGCGGTCGATCGCCTTGCGCAGGTCGGCGACGCCCTGGGTGACGGCGGAAAAACGGATGAAGTCGGCTTTGATTTCCGAAGCGATCAGGAGCGCCAACGTCGTCTTGCCTGAACCCGGCGGACCCCAGAAGATGAGCGACGGCAGGCTGTCGGCCGTGATCGCCTGGCGGATCAGGGCGCTTTCTTTCGTCACTTCGTCCTGCCCGAAAAACTCCGCAAAAGTCTGCGGCCGCATCCGGTCGGCTAACGGGGATTGTTTCTTCATTACCATACTCTTTCTTATTGTGTCATCCTGAATAGCTCGCGCAGCGAGCATATTTCAGGATCTATTATTACGTATAGGCGTCGATTACTTCGGTATACAGGTCTCTCCACTCGGGGTTCTTCTGGTTAATCAAATTTATTTTCCATTGACGATGCCAATTCTTTAACTGTTTTTCTCGTGCGATTGCAGCCTCGATGCCATCAATGATCTCATAGTAAACTAATCTTGAAACACCGTATTTTCTAGTGAAGCCTTCGTATATTTTGTTTTTATGTTCATATATCCTATTCAATAAGCTATTGGTCACACCCGTATACAACGTGCCATACACCTTATTTGTCAGAATATAGACATAATATCGCCGTCCCTCCATAAGCGAAATTAGGTATGTAATAGTATCCTAAACCCGAATCGACTTCAGCACAAGCGGCGTTCAAATCCCCTGTTATATCCCTATCTCTACGTGATAATGGATCCTGACATTCGTCAGGATGACACATTATTGTTTAATTCGTTAAACAGCTCAATATACGCCTGTGCCGCGTTATTCCAGGAAAACTGAGCGGCCTGCCGTATTCCGGCTTCCGATAATTCCTGAGCCAGCGCCGGGTTAGACATGATCTCATCGATTCCTCGGGCGATCGCCGCTGGCTCGTACGGATCGACCAGGATGCCGGCCGTACCGACGATTTCGAATAAGGAAGAGTTAGCGGCCACGACGACCGGAGTACCGCAGGCCATCGCCTCAAGCGGCGGAAAGCCGAAGCCTTCATAGAATGACGGGAAGGCGAAGACTGAAGCTGCCGCATACAGGGCCGGCCGGTCTTCGGACGGCACGTAATCGAGGATGCGGATATCGCTCGCGTGAGCGGAATGCTTGAGCGCTTTGAAAATCGGACCGGCCTTCCAGCCCCGTCCGCCGGCAATGACCAATTCCAAATCCGAATATTTTTCATCCTCCTTCAGGATCGAGAAGGCTTCGCACAAGCCTTCGATATTCTTGCGCGGCTCGATCGTCGCCAGGAAAAAGATATACGGCTTTGCCAGGCCGTAGCGCCCCCGCACCTCGGCCGTCGCCGCTTCATCCATCGGCTTGAACTCGGGCAGGATGCCGGAATGGATGACGCGGATCCTCTGTTCGTCGACGCCGGCGATCCGGACGAGGTCCTGCTTCGTGCTCTCGGAAACCGCAACGACGCGGTCAAAGCGGCGGGCTAAGCGACGGGCGTTGACGAACCAGTGCCAGACATTCTTGCGCCAGCTGAAAAACCGCGGATTGACGAGGAAGGAAATGTCATGGATCGCGAGGATCGATTTGACGCCGGCAGAAACCGAGGCGAATTGGAGATGGGGCATGAAGAAGATATCGACCTTCTCCCCGACGAGCTTGTCGAAGCGCGGCCGGTTGAACGGCCAGAGCATCGCGTAATTGAAAATCTTATTCGGGATATGACGCGTCACGACAGTAACGTTCGCCTGATCGAATTTCGGCAGCCGAGATTCGACATCGCCCGCAGCATTGCAAAAGAGGATGTACTTGTTTTGCGTATCAATAGCAAAAATCGCCTGCAAGAGGCGGAAGACGTATTCGGACACGCCGCTGTAGTATTTGTCCATCAATGGACGGATGTCGATAAGGATAGTCATTATGAGAGATTATTCTCTAAAAAAGCTTTGAGATCCGTAAGCGGCCGAACATCGTTATCCCAAAAGTATGTTTTAATGCCGACGCTTTGGGCGCTTTCCACCGCTTCTTGCTTGTGTTCAAAATATATTACCTCTTCCGCTTTAAGACCGAAATGTTCAAGCATTTTCTTATAATATTCGGGATCTGTTTTTTCTGGATCATGCTTTAACGTAAAGACCTCAAAGGGCATCTTATCTAAACCGAATGTCTTATATTGCTCATCATTAGCACTGGTCAGAATAATTTTGCGGTTCGGAAAAGCATCAAGCAGATTCCTCATCTCCTCGAATATCTCAAAACCTTTTTCTGTTTCTATTACGAACGCGTCAACCGCGTCTACTAGGATTGTTTTCATACCTTTACATCAATGATG
>CAYTLN010000005.1:0-52405 GCA_964438845.1 uncultured Gammaproteobacteria bacterium | reverse complement strand
CAGAAATTGGAAAAGTCGGAACTTGAAGGCGTCATCGCCCATGAATTGTCGCATATCGGCAACCGCGACATCCTGGTCGCGACGATCGCCACGGTGATGGTCGGCGTCGTCGTCCTGCTCGCCGACTTCTTCATGCGCTGGAGCATTTTCGGTCATCGCCGTTCGAACGACCGCGAAGCCAATCAGTTGCAACTCATCCTGACAATCGCCGCTTTGATATTGGCGATCCTGGCGCCGATCTTCGCCTCGCTCTTGCAGCTGGCGATTTCCCGCAAGCGGGAATTCCTCGCCGATGCCGACGGCGCGATGCTGACGCGGTATCCGGAAGGCTTGGCTCGGGCTTTGGAAAAGATCGCCCGCGACCATGAACCGCTCGAAGTCGCCAACCGGGCGACAGCGCATTTATATATCGCGTCGCCGTTCAAGGAAGATGCCGGCGAGAAAGTCGGCGTCTGGACAAAGATGTTCATGAGCCATCCGCCGGTCAGCGAACGAGTCGCGGCGCTGCGGGGGATTGAAATCAAATAATATGGAACCGCGCACGTTGCAGGTTGGTGTCAAGATACTGTTACGGAATGCGGATAATAAATTTTTGCTTCTGCATCGCAATCTGAAGAAGTATGAGAATATCGTCGGCGAGTGGGATATCCCCGGCGGACGGATCGATCCGGGAACCACGCTCAAAGTGAATCTTGAGCGGGAAGTATTTGAAGAGACGGGACTGAAGATTATCGGCGAACCGGAACTTATTGCGGCTCAAGATATCTTGCGCAAAGAGGGATTCCATGTCGTGCGCCTGACATATGTCGGACGCTGCGAAGGAGAAGTCGCTCTTGATACGGAAGAGAATGACGAGTACGCGTGGTACGGCCGCGACGAGGTGGCGGAGCTGGAAAACGTCGATACATATTTGAAAGCTCTCTTGCCTGTTCTGCTGAGCCATGATGTACTAGCTAAGGAATAGACTTATTTTCTTATTTCTATGGATTTTGAAACAAATTTACTGAAACGAGAGGGCGGTCCTCGGCTTGATATAGAGGCGGAGTATGTCGATTTCGTCCCTGCTGAATTCAAAGATGATCCGCTCGGTTATGTAGAGGTGCACGGTAAAAACATGAGAAGCGGCGAAATCCAAAAAGATGAGACGGGCAAGATACGTGAGGATCCGACGGCGGTCAAAGAATTGCCTGCGTGGATGAACGCTCGTAACGAAAAATTAGAGACAGTCGCTAAAAGGATCAATGTTGATAAGGCGAAGATAAGGAAGTTCAGCGACCCCTTTTATGAGTATAAGATGATGAAGATCGTCTTGGCGGCTGGTCTGCCAGCAGCGAAGCCGATAGCGCAAGTCGAGTTGGGCGATTCGTATTTGTTGATTATGGAGAAGCTTCCAGGAATCGGCTGGCATGAGAAAGGCATTTCTCAACTGCGTGAAGCTGGCTGTTCCGAAGAAGATATAAAAGATATTGAGAGGCAGGCTTTGGAAATGATACCGCCGCTAAGAGAAAAATTTGAGAAGGAAGGTGTTCGCCGTCGCTGGTATCTTAAGGACATGATACTCAATATCGATTTTGCTCGAAAACGTGTTATCAATATAACCCCGATCGATTGGGAGAGGGCAAAGATCGAGGAGGAAGAAACCCCTGAAGATTGATTAATGAAATCCATTACTATGACACTCAAACAAATCCAAGCTTTAGCCGTGGAATTCGGCATCAAGAACGACTTGCGCGGAACCGCCTGGGTCAAGAAGAATATGGCGCGCACCAAAGAAAAATACGCCGCCATGAACGCGGTGCAGAAAGAACAGTTCGACCAAGAAAAGTTGACCAACCCGTATACTGATTCGCGCATCCTGAACGACACCGGCCGCAAGGCGATCAAGAAAGTCATGGCCGGCATCGATATTGACGGTGCGGAATTGTTGCTTGCCAAGCAAATGGGCGATATCGATTTGGTTATTGCCCATCATCCCCTCGGGCGAGCCTTGGCCGATTTGCATGACGTCATGTCGCTCCAGGCTGAGGTCTTGTCGCTTCACGGTATTCCCATCAACGTCGCCCAATCAGTCATCCAGCCGCGAATCTCGGAAGTCAGTCGCGGTGTTTCTCCGGCGAATCATAATCAGTCGGTCGATATGGCGAAAGCCCTCGGCCTTGATTTCATGTGCTGCCATACGATCCAGGACAACATGTCCGCGACGTACATCACCAACTTGCTTAAGAAGAACAAGGAAAAGATCGATACCGTCGGCGACATTATGAAGATCCTTCGGCAGGTGCCGGAATATAAGGAAGCGACAAAGCATGGCGCCGGTCCGCGCTTGTTCGTCGGGTCGGAAGATAATTACGCCGGCAAGTATGTCGTGACCGAGTTTACCGGCGGTACGAACGGATCGAAGGATATCTATGAAAAGATGTCGCAGGCCGGCATCGGCACGGTCATCGGCATGCACATGGGCGAAGAGCATCGCAAGGAAGCGATGAAGCACCATATCAATGTCGTCATTGCCGGACACATGTCGTCCGACTCGCTCGGCATGAACCTCTTCCTCGACCAGCTTGAGAAACAGGGAATCAAAGTCATGCCGATTTCAGGGTTGATTAGGGTTAAGAGAAAGTAATTAAAGGGATAGGATATGCAGAATCTTCCAGCGGCTGAGGTGTACGCCGATGAAATCAAATACATGCCATGGGGCTATCTCATCAATGAGTTGGCGGCATACTGTATTGCTTCTATTCCTCAGAATGGATCGGTCGTTGACTTATGTTGCGGCACGGGCAGCCTGCTGGTGATGCTTCAGGAAAAGCGGCCGGATATCTCGTATGTTGGAGTCGATCTCGAATCTGAATATACGGCGTATGCATCGAAAGCCAATCCGAATATCAGGTTTGTTACGGCTGATGTCCTCGAATGGGAATCCGCAGAAGAATATGATACGGTGCTATGCACGGCCGGGCTTCATCACCTGCCCTTCGAGAAGCAGGAAGCATTCGTTAAAAAGATTTCAAGTCTGGTCAAGATAGGCGGCTTCGCTATTATTGCCGATCCGTATGTCGATAGCTTTTCCAACGAAACGGAGAGGAAGATTGCGGGAGCAAAGCTCGGTTATGAATACCTGGCTGAAACGATACGGAATAAAGCTACGGATGAGGTTATTGAGGCGGCAATCGAGGTCTTGCGAAACGATGTTTTCGGTATCGAATACAAAAATTCGATATCTGTGGCACGGCCCGTATTCGAAAAATATTTTTCTACGGTAGACATGCATAAGACATGGCCGAAAGAAACGACAGAATATGGAGATTATTATTTTATTTTAAAGAGATAGCTATGAACACTAAGCAGCAACAATGGGAAGCGGTATACGATCGAGTCGATTTGCCGTGGACAAAGAACCCTCTTCCGACTGATGTAATCGAGGAATTCATTTCCCGATTCAAAACGGGAGACCGCATCCTTGATTATGGCTGCGGCGACGGCTGGATAACCGAATTGCTCATGGGCAAGGGCCTAGCGGTTGTCGGGAGCGATATTTCCGATAAGGCCCTTCAGCTGGCGAAACAGAAAATGCCTGAGCTTGAGGTGAAGCGAGCCGATCGCCCATCGGAGTTTTCCGGCGAAGCCTTTGACGGGATCCTTTCGTGGGGCGTGATGCATCATATTCCGAGAGAAGAATGGGAAACATATATGGAAGAGTACTATGGTATCCTTACGTCGGGAGGCACGCTGCTAATCAGCGGCCATAGCCGGCGAGACGAAGAATTCAAAGAAGGTTTCCGGATTTCTCCGACAACGAAAGAAGTTTCCCATGCCGTTGACGAGATAGGGGACTTAGGCAAACGTACCGGATTCACGCTAGAAAAAGAAGGCTATTTTGAATTTGATGAGGCGTTTACCGACCATAAACGAGCCCTGCGGTATTTCTTTTTAAGAAAATAATCATTTCTCTGCTATGCCTCATATCCTGACCATACTCGAAGCGCGGGTAGTCCCCGATAAATGGGAAATGCTTAAGCGGACATATGAAGCGGTTGATAAGAATGGCTTGCCGAGCTCGGTTCTAAGCTCGTATCTTACGCAACAGGAGAAGGACCCGGAAGTGTGGTATATTGTTACCATTTGGGAGAGCCGACAAGCCTTGGACAGTTATCGAAAAAGCGTTGAAACGCCAGTCTGGATTTCGGTGTTCAGGGCAGTTGAGGGAGAGCCGATACTTACTATCTCAGAAGTCCAAGCCTTAAAGTAACTTTAATTGTCATTTCGAACTCGCGTAGCGAGTGAGAAATCTGTCTACGGTACACAGATTTCTCCTCCCGCCTATGGCGGATCGTCGAAATGACATGTCATAATATATATATGCTCTCATTCCTCCGCGGAACAATCCTAGCAAAGACTGAAGATTACTTGATCGTCGATGTCCATGATATCGGCTATCAGGTTTTTGTCACCTCCGCCCAGCGCCTCGAAGCCGTAACGAGCCAGCCGATCGAAGTCTATCTCTATCAGGTCGTGCGCGAAGACGCCTCCGACCTCTACGGTTTCAAGAAGCTTGAGGAACTGCAATTATTCGAAAAGCTCTTGTCGGTTTCCGGCGTCGGCCCGAAATCGGCGCTGGCGATCATCGGCTTGGCTCCGGCCGATGCGATCCGCCAGGCGATCGAGCGCGGCGAAGTCGATGTCCTGACGAAAGTTTCCGGCATCGGACGCAAGACGGCCGAGCGTATCGTCCTTGAACTGCGCGGCAAGCTGCCCGAAGATCTCGGCGCGGCCGACAGCGGACTGGCCGCGGAAATCGAAGCGCTGGTCAGCCTCGGCTATTCAGCCACGCAGGCTCGCGACGCCTTGCGCAGCGTTGATCCGTCGATAACCGATTCAGGAGAGCGGATCAAGGCGGCACTTAAACATATTTAGTCCATGAAATTCGTTTCTCTTCCACTAACCCAACAGAACTTCCAGCTGCTTGATACGTATCAGGCAGCTTTGCCCCATAGCCAATTCCTCCAGTCGAGCCGTTGGGCGGAATTCCAGAAAAGCCAGGGACGGCAGGTGATTCTTTTTTCAAATGAGGAACAGGACATCCTCGGCATTGCCATCCGGAACGAGGTCATTGCCGGCAAATCATATTGGTACATCCCGCGCGCTCCGTATATTGAGAATGCGGGGGAGACGACAATGATCGTTTCCGGATTGAAGGGACTGTTTCGGGAGATCGATCCGACCGCGCTGTTCATCCGTTTCGATCCGGTCGGTAACGTCGATGCGAAGAATTTGCTGCCTACGATCGATGTCCAGCCGAAGCGTACGTTGACGCTCAAGCTCGAAGGTCCCGAAGAAAAGATTTTAGCCGGCATGCACCAGAAAACGCGATACAATATCCGTCTGGCGGAAAAGAAGAGATTGCAGATCAGGAAGGGAAGCGAGTATATCGGAGAATTCTTCAAGCTTTTAGAAGAAACGAAGACCCGCGACGGTTTCCGCCTCCATCATCGTTCATATTATGAAGCGATGGTGAAGTCCGGCGCGGTCGAGCTGGCGACGATCTGGCATGAGGATACGATGCTGGCCGGAAACCTGATGGCGTATTTCGGCGATACCGCGACGTACGTGCACGGCGCGTCAAGTTCGCAGCAGCGTTCGCTCATGGCGCCGTACGCGCTGCATTGGCATCTGATCAAGAACGCCTGCGATGCGGGCTATCTCTGGTATGACTGGCACGGCATCGATGAGAAGAAATGGCCGGGAGTAACGCGGTTCAAGAAAGGCTTCGGCGGCGAAGAAATTGATTATTCCGGAACGTTCGATCTGCCCCTTGCTCCACTCGGTTACCGATTGTATACTATTATTCGTTACGTCAGGCGATTATTGTAATCTCATGGACCGTATCCTCCAGACAATCAAGAAATACATCCCGAAGAAAATTTTCAAATTCTTTGAGCCGGCCTACCATTTTCTCTTAGGCGCGACGGCGAACCTGATCTATCGCCGGCCGAGCAACAAGCTGATCGTCATCGGCGTTACCGGCACGACCGGCAAGACGACGAGCGTCTATCTGATCGCTAAGATGCTGCAAGACGCCGGCTATACCGTCGGATATGCCTCGACGGCGATGTTCGGCGACGGGAAAAAGGAGTGGCTCAATAATAAGAAGATGACGATGATCGGACGTTTCTTCACGCACCGGCATCTGCGGGCGATGGTGAAGAACGGCTGCCAGTACGCGGTTATCGAGACCTCGAGCGAAGGCGTCGTCCAGTACCGGCACCGGTTCATCAATTACGACGTCTTGCTGTTCACCTGCCTGTATCCGGAGCATATCGAATCGCATGGCAGTTTTGAAAAATACAAGGAAGCGAAAGGCAAGCTCTTCGCCCATCTGAAAACCTGCAAGACAAAATATGTCGATGATGCGATGCGCGTCGGCAAGCCGAAGAGCGGTCTGCAGAAGCTCGACCTTAACCGCGTCAAGAAGATGATCGTCGCCAATGCCGATGATGAGCACGCCGGCTACTTCCTCGATTTCTGGGCGCAGGAAAAATTCGCCTATACCTTAGAAGGCAACGTTCCGGAGCAGGCGGGCGTCCATCTTGTAAAAGCCTCGGTTGAAGAGAAAGAGGGGAAGACGTCGCTTCGCCTGAGCGAGGGCAAGGTGAACGTGAATATGCTCGGCGGGTTCAACCGCACCAATATCCTCGGCGCGCTCACTGTCGGCTTGTCGCAGTCGATTCCGCTCGCATCGCTCAAACTCGGCATTGAAGAGGTGAGCGGCGTTCCGGGACGGCTCGAAAAGGTCGATGTGGATCTGCCGTGCACGGTGATCGTCGATTATGCGTTCGAGCCCGGCGCCGTTTCCAAACTGTATGAAACCGTCGAGGCGATGCCGCATGCTCGGATCATCCATCTGCTCGGATCGGCCGGCGGCGGACGCGACGTTTCCCGGCGTGCGAAACTGGGACGGCTGGCCGGCGAGAAAGCCGACATCGTCATCGTGACGGATGAAGATCCGTACGACGAGAATCCGCTCAAGATCATCGCTGAGGTCGCGGACGGAGCCGAAGCGGCCGGCAAACGCCGCAACGAAAACCTGCTGACGATCCCTGACCGCCGCGAAGCCATTGCCAAGGCGCTGCAGCTGGCAGAAGAGGGCGATATCGTCCTGATTACGGGCAAGGGGAGCGAACAGGCGATCATGCGGGCGAACGCACGGAGGGAAGCGTGGGATGACCGGACGGTCGTCAGGGAAGAAGCGGCTCGGATTGTCTCATAGGCAGGGAGTTTCTTAAAAACTGTGGATAACTACGGCAGTCTTTGAGGCCGCTTAGTACGGGTTCGGTTGAGAATCGCGAATATTAGCTGAATAGTATCCCCCTTGACAAGCCAAAAAAAGGACGTGCCAAAACTATTGACAACTCTCTTTTTTGTTGTTAATCTAAAATGGCTTTGCAAAAGCGTTTTTTATCTACATATCTAGAAGTACCATTTAGGGACGGCCAGAAGTTTCCAAAACCAGCTCCCGCTGAATTTTGACATATATAGGCCGTTTTTTTGTTTTTTCAACACTTGTTATTAGAGCTTACGCTGTGTCTGGTTGCCACATAAATTGAATAAATCGTTCCGATAAGACTCTCAATTCTTCGCGTTGAGAGATTTGTCATATTATCTTATTCATTAAGCCCGCTTTGCGTGTATGCCCAAAACCTCCGCCGCGCCTGTCCGTCTCGATAACGGACGAAAGTATTTTACCGACCGCGATGCGGTCATCCCGATGCCCGACCTCATCGAGGTGCAGAAGGATTCATACGCCTGGTTCCTGAAGGAAGGACTGGCTGACCTGTTCGAAGAGATTTCACCGATTACCGATTTTATCGGCCGCGACCTCGAACTCCATTTTGGAAAATATTACCTCGACGAACCGAAATTCGACGAGGCTGAGAGCAAAGCGAAGAATGTCACGTTCGAAGCGAGCCTTCGCGTCGAAACGACATTATTGAATAAGAAGTCCGGGGGCAAGACCACTCAGGAAGTCTTTTTGGGCGACTTCCCGATCATGACCAAGAACGGCACCTTCATCATCAACGGCATCGAGCGCGCTATCGTTTCCCAGCTGATCCGGTCCGCCGGCGTCATCTTCACTGCCGAACAGATCCGCGGCCGCAAATACTACGGCGCCAAGATCATCCCGAACCGCGGTGCCTGGATCGAAATGGAAACCGACGCCGCCGGCGTCATCTGGGCACGTATCGATCGTAAGCGCAAAGTGGCGGTCACCTCGCTCCTGCGAGCGTTCGGCTTCGGTTCTGACGAAGAGATCCGCGCCCTGTTCAAGGATGTCGAGAAGACAGAGGTCGACTATATCGAAGCGACGCTTGCCAAGGATACCGCCAAGGACGAAGCTGAAGGCTTGATCGAAGTCTATAAGCGCATCCGTCCGGGCGACCTCGCGACGGCTGATAACGCCAAGTCGCTCATCCATTCGATGTTCTTCCGTTTCGACCGCTATGACTTCGACCGCGTCGGCCGTTATAAGCTCAACAAGCGGTTCGGTTTCGATATTCCGAACAATAAGTCGACCCGCATCCTGCGCCGCGAAGACCTTGTCGCGATCATCGGCGAAATCATCCGCCTGAACATCACCCAGGACAAAGAAGACGATATCGATCACTTGGGCAACCGTCGCGTCCGCGCCATCGGCGAACTCATCCAGAACAAGACCCGTATCGGTCTCGCCCGCATGGAACGCATCATCAAGGACAAGATGAGCATTTTAGAACTTGAATCATTGTCCCCGAATAAGCTTATCAACGCCCGTCCGGTCATGAGCGTCGTCAAGGAATTCTTCATGTCGTCGCAGCTCTCGCAGTTCATGGACCAGACGAATCCGCTCGCTGAGCTCGAACACAAGCGCCGTCTCTCAGCCATGGGCCCGGGCGGTCTGACTCGCGAACGCGCCGGTTTCGAAGTCCGCGACGTGCACACTACCCACTACAGCCGCATCTGTCCGATCGCCACGCCGGAAGGTCCGAACATCGGTCTCGTCGGCCACTTCGCTTCGTACGCCCGTTTGAACAGCTACGGCTTCATCGAAGCGCCGTACCGCAAGGTCAAGAAAGACGCTTCCGGCCGTTCGCAGATCACCGATGAGATCGTCTACCTCGACGCCTTCGAGGAAGAGAAATACATCTCCACCGCCTTTACCACCCCGTCTGATGAGAACGGGTACTTTACCGTAGAGAAAGCTGAAGTCCGAAAGTACGGCGAACCGGCTATCGAAAGCGTCCAGAACATCGACCTCGTCGGCGTCGCCGCCAACCAGATCGTCTCGGTCGCGACATCGCTCATCCCGTTCCTCGAACACGACGACGGGATCCGCGCTTTGATGGGAACGAACATGCAGCGCCAAGCCGTCCCGTTGATCGCCGCTAAGGCTCCGATCGTCGGTACCGGCGTCGAAGGCCGCGCGGCCGCCGACTCCGGCCACGTCATCCTCGCCGAAGAAGACGGAGAAGTCATCAAGGTTGACGGCGGGCACATCGTCGTCCGCGGCAAGAGCGAGAAGGATACGACCTATAAGCTGAGCAAGTTTCTGCGCTCGAACGCTTCTTCCTGCATCAACCAGCGCCCGATCGTCAATCGCGGCGACAAGGTGAAGAAGGGCCAGATCCTGACCGACGCGTCCGCGGTCGATAAGGGCGAACTCGCTCTCGGCAATAACGTCCTTGTCGCTTTCATGGCTTGGGAAGGTTTCAACTATGAAGACGCCGTCATCATCAACGAACGCCTTGTCCGTGAAGATTTCTATTCATCGATCCACATCGAACATTACACGATCGACGTCCGCGACACCAAGCTCGGCGCCGAAGTCGTGACCAACGACATCCCGAACATTTCCGAAGAGAAGCTGAAGAACCTTGACGAACGCGGCATCATCCGCATCGGCGCTGAAGTGTCATCCGGCGACATCCTTGTCGGTAAGATCACGCCGAAAGGAGAAACCGAACTCTCGGCTGAAGAAAAGCTCTTGCGCGCCATCTTCGGTGATAAGGCGAAGGACGTCCGCGATTCCTCCCTCTACCTCGAACACGGGGAACACGGCAAGGTCGTCGACGTGAAGATCTTCTCCCGCGAACAGGGCGATAAGCTTTCCGCCGGCGTCATCCAGTCGATCCAGGTCACTGTCGCCAACCTGCGCAAAGTCCGCGCCGGCGACAAGATGGCCGGCCGCCACGGCAACAAGGGCGTCATTTCCAAGATCGTCCCGACTGAAGATATGCCGTATCTCGAAGACGGCACGCCGATCGACATCATCCTGTCTCCGCTCGGCGTCGTCTCCCGTATGAACCTCGGCCAGCTCCTCGAAACCCACCTCGGATTCGCCGCCCATAAGCTCAACTACCGCGTCGCCACCCCGCCGCTGAACGGCATCACTGAAGACCAGATCCGCGAAGAGCTCAAGAAAGCCGGCCTGCCGATCGACGGCAAGGTTACCCTTATCAACGGCAAGAACGGCGAAGCCTTCCACAACAAGGTCAGCGTCGGTTACAAGTACATGCTCAAGCTCAACCACATGGTTGAAGACAAGATCCACCAGCGCTCGATCGGTCCGTACTCGCTTATCACCCAGCAGCCGCTCGGCGGTAAGGCCCAGTTCGGTGGTCAGCGTTTCGGAGAAATGGAAGTCTGGGCGCTTGAAGCGTACGGCGCTGCCCATACCCTCCAGGAAATCCTGACGATCAAGTCAGACGACGTCGCCGGCCGTTCGAAAGCCTACGAATCGATCATCAAGGGCGAAACCATCCGCAAACTCAACGTTCCTGAATCATTCAACGTTCTTGTCCGCGAGCTTAAGGGCCTTGCCCTTGACGTCGAACTGCTCGACCGGGACAACCGCGCTATCGACCTGGAAAAGGCGAGCGAGGAAATCGAAGTTCCGAAGCCGCCGATTCCGGAACCGATCGTCGAACCCGCTCCGGAAGGAGTCGAAGCGGCTCAATAACTTGATACTCGAAACAGAACCATATGATCAACCCGATTAAAACCAACGACTTCGAGGCTATCAAGCTTAAGATCGCCTCGCCCGAGAGCATCCTCGGCTGGTCGCACGGAGAAGTGACCCGTCCGGAAACCATCAACTACCGCACCCAGAAGCCTGAAAAGGACGGCTTGTTCTGCGAAAAGATTTTCGGTCCGTCAAAGGACTGGGAGTGCTACTGCGGCAAATACAAGAAGATCCGCTATAAAGGGATCGTCTGCGACAAGTGCGGCGTCGAAGTGACGCGCAGCCTGGTCCGCCGCGAACGCATGGGCCACATCAAGCTCGAGACCCCGGTGAGCCACATCTGGTTCCTCCGCGGCTTGTCCTCGAAGGTCGGCCTCGCTCTCGATCTGTCGATGCAGTCTTTGGAAAAGGTCGTTTACTTCGCGAGCTTCGTCATCACTGACGTCAATGAAGAATTGAAACAGGCTACCCTCGACCAGATCAAAGCCGAATACAAGGCGAAGAAGAAAGCCCTCGAAGCCGATTTCGCCGAACAGGCCTCCAAGGTCAAAGCCAATAAGGCTAAGATGGCCAAGGAAGGCAAGAGCCAGCTTGAAATTACCGATACTGTCGAACGCGATCTCGAGGCTCTTGAAAAGATCCGTGACGAAAAGGGGGCCGGACTCGACTCCGCCTTCTCACAGGCCCAGAAAGAACTTAAGGACCTGAAGCCGCTGACGATCATTTCCGAAAACGCGTACCAGAACCTGAGCCTTAAGTATGGGCATATCTTCTCCGCCGGCATCGGCGCCGAAGCCGTTCGCGAATTGCTCGGCCGTCTCGACCTCGCCAAGGAAATCAAGAATATCGAGAAGTCGATGATTGACGCCGTCGAATCGAAGAAAGAGAAGCTCATCAAGCGGCTCAAATTTTTCAAGAATCTCAAGGCTAACGGCATCGATCCGTCGTGGATGATCCTCAACGTCATCCCGGTCATCCCGCCTGACTTGCGCCCGATGGTCGCTCTCGACGGCGGTCGCTTTGCGACGTCCGATCTGAACGACTTGTATCGCCGCATCATCAACCGTAACAACCGTTTGAAACAGCTTCTCGAATTGTCCGCGCCGGAAGTCATCTGCCGTAACGAAAAGCGCATGCTTCAGGAAGCCGTCGACGCGTTGATCGACAACTCGATCCGCCACGGCAAGACCGTGGTCGCCTCGACCGGACAGAAGCGCATGCTCAAGTCATTGGCTGACTCGCTCAAAGGCAAGCAGGGCCGTTTCCGTCAGAACTTGCTTGGTAAGCGTATCGACTACTCCGGCCGCTCCGTCATCGTCGTCAATCCTAATTTGCACCTTGACCAGTGCGGTCTGCCGAAGCGTATGGCGATCGAGCTCTTCAAGCCGTTCATTATTTCTAAGCTTATCCAACGTGAAATCGTCCACAACGTCCGCTCAGCCTCGCGGTACATCGAAGCCGGCCATGACGAAGTCTGGGATATCCTTGAAGAGATCATCAAAGGCGCCTATGTCCTCCTCAACCGCGCTCCAACCCTGCACCGTCTCGGTATCCAGGCCTTCCGCCCGATCCTGATCGAAGGTTTGGCGCTGCAGATCCATCCGCTTGTCTGTACGGCCTTCAACGCCGACTTCGACGGCGACCAGATGGCTGTCCACGTTCCGTTGACTGAAGAAGCGATCGCCGAAGCCCGCGATATCATGTTGTCATCGCACAACCTGCTCAAGCCGGCCACCGGCGACCCGGTCGTCGCTCCTGACAAGGATATCGTCTGGGGTTCCTTCTATATGACCAGCCTTGATAACGGCAATGAAGATATCAAAGGCGTTTTCTACTCGCCGCTCGAAGCCAAAGCCGCCTACGGCCTCGGCCGCATCGGTCTGCGCGACAAGATGAAAGTCGCGATGGAAGGCAGGGGAATCGTCGAGACGACGGTCGGCCGCCTCATCTTCAATGAACTGCTGCCGGAAAAGCTCGGTTACATGAACGAAGTCCTCGGCAAGAGCAAGGTTAAAGGCCTGGTCAAAGAGTGCCTGCGCATGTACGGTGAAGACCGCGCTGTCCAGCTCCTCGACGAGATCAAGAAGGTCAGCTTCGACTTCATCACCCGCTCCGGCCTCTCATGGGGCATGGATGACCTGCCGAAGTTCGATTCGATTGCTAACATGATCAAGGCTGCCGAAAAGCAGGCGGAAGAAATCCAAGGCTATTTTGATGAAGGCTTGTTGACCGATTCCGAACGCTATTCGAAGGTCATCGAACTTTGGACCAAGGTCAAGGAAGAGGTCACCGCTATCTGCACCACCCAGCTCGACAAGAACGGCCCGGTCTATTCGATGATCGAATCAGGCGCCCGCGGTTCCTGGGCTCAGCTGACGCAGATCCTCGGCATGAAAGGTCTCGTTACTTCTCCGTCAGGCAAGATCATCGAACTCCCGGTCAAAGGTAACTTCAAGAAAGGCTTCGATGTCCTCGAATACTTCATCGCTACGCACGGTGTCCGTAAAGGTCTGTCCGACACGGCTCTGCGTACATCGAACGCCGGCTACCTGACCCGCCGTCTCGTCGACGTCGCTCAGGATGTCGTTATCATGGACGCTGACTGCGGATCGAAGGACGGCCTCGAGTTGACACAGGTTGAAAGCGAGGAGACCGGCCGCGTCCTGATCCGCCGCATCATCGGCCGTTATCTGGCTTCTGATCTGAAGAATACCGACGGCAAGGTCCTCGTCAAGAAAGGCGAGCTGATCACGGAAGATATCGCCGATGCCTTAGTGAAGGAAGATATCCCGTCCGCTCTCGTCCGCTCCGTCCTGCACTGCAAGCTCCATCGCGGCGCCTGCCAGACCTGTTACGGTTACGACTTGGCCTACAACAAGCTCGTCAAGATCGGAACCGCCGTCGGCATCATCGCCGCCCAATCGATCGGTGAACCGGGCACCCAGCTGACGATGCGTACGTTCCACACCGGCGGTGTCGCCGACCAAGACGACATTACGCAAGGTCTGCCGCGCGTCGAAGAAATCTTCGAAGCCCGCCAGCCGAAGCGTAAGGCCTATATCGCTGACGTCGACGGCAGCGCTACGGTCAGCGACGCGCCGTCCGAAAACGGCTCTGTCACCAACCGCCTCATCCAGATCATGTACCAAGGCGAAGAGACTGATAAGTATTATTTCGCCGAGGCTGCGTTATCAGCGAAAGCCGATAAGATCGATAAGGCGGACAAGGATGCAAAGCCGAAGGCCAAGACTAAGAAGGCGAAGCCTGAAGTGCTTGTCGCCGATGGCGATAAGGTAAAGAAGGACACTCCGCTCTTCTCGGTCGGCGAAGTTACGATCAAGGCTGAACGCCCGGGCATCGTCAAGCTCGAAGAGAAATACATCAAGGTCATCGCTCCGGTGGAGAAGGCTAAGGAATACGTCGTGCCGCGCACCTTCAATGTCCTCGTCAAGAACGGCGCCACCGTCAAGGCCGGCGACCAGCT
The DNA here is from genome assembly GCA_964438845.1 of uncultured Gammaproteobacteria bacterium. Lineage (GTDB taxonomy): Bacteria > Patescibacteriota > Patescibacteriia > Patescibacteriales > Patescibacteriaceae > Patescibacterium. Next base: position 37,925 of record CAYTLN010000005.1, on the reverse strand, counting down.
GACCGACGGTTCGCTCGATCTCCAGCAGCTCTACGAATTGCGCGGATTGGCCGAGACGCAGAAGTATATCGTCAAGGAAATCCAATACGTCTATTCGTCACAGGGCCAGCCGTTGAACGACAAGCACATCGAAACGATCGCTCGCCAGATGTTCTCCCGCGTCTATATCCTCGATCCGGTTGAAACCGATTTCCTTATCGGCGAAGTCGTCGAGAAGTCTGTCTTCGACCGTGAGAACGCCAAGGCTGAGACCGCCGGGAAGAAGATCGCCAAAGGCAAGCAGCTGTTGATGGGCATGACGAAGGCGTCGTTGTCGACTAACAGCTTCCTTTCTGCCGCTTCCTTCCAGGAAACGGCCAAGGTCTTGATCGATGCCGCTATCACCGGCAAGATCGATCATCTCGAAGGCCTTAAGGAAAACGTCATCATCGGCCGCCCGATTCCGGCCGGTACCGGTTTCCAGGCCGCTCAGGATAGGGCAGAAGCCGCCGCTAACCGCAATAACTAAGCGTACCAAAAACTCCCCGCCGAAATGGCGGGGAGTTTTAAGTTTTTACCCGAAAGCTTCGTTGATCTGCTTGATCGTTTCGAGCTTACTGAGCTTGGTCTTGAATTTCGAGGCGTTGATGATTTCTATAAGGATCGGCTTTCCGGCAGGGGAGAGATGGACGAGGAAGTTTCCAAGTTCCACGACTTTAGCGATGCGGCCTGTGCCGATATTCCAGGCGATTAAATTTGCTTCAAGGTCGTAATCCATATACACATCGGTTTATTGTCATTTCGAAATACAGATTTCTCCTCCTCCGGCCTACGCCGGAGTCGTCGAAACGGCAATGTTAACAAGGATAGAACGTAATCACTCGTTTGACGTCGCCTTCTTTCTGATAGATTACTTTTACGCCGCCTTTCTCGGCCGTCAGACAGGCTCCGATCCGGCCGCGCTTATCAGGCGTCGCAAGCGCCGTCTCGACTTCTTCGCGCCGGATAAATACCTTGTGATCGTTGAGGACCGAGAATTTCTTTTCGGCGTATTTGGTAAAATAGATCATAAATACTCATAGTGTCATCCCTGCGAAAGCAGGGACTCAGGGTTGATCAGTAGAAGCTTTGAGAACCTGGCAGGCTATTAATAAATACTAAGCTCCTTACTCTGGGTCCCAGCTTGCACTCAATATGCTTCGCACATTTCGTTTGCTGGGATGACGACAGCAAATTATTTACTTCGGTATTTTTACTTTATAGATGCCCGTCGCTTTCAGCGCCTCAGCGCAGTCATCGAACCAGATGTCGAAGCGGCGGCCCTTGATTATCCCTCCTTTGTCGGCAACCAAATAGTCCTTATCATCGATCGTTACTGCTGATTCAGAAGGGAAGCAACTCCAGTCTGCGGCAACATGGCCGGTTTCGGGACGGATTTCGGAAGCGGTTTGGTGGCAATAATCGATAGTAGCTTCGTTGAACTCGCTGCAGCCCTGCCAGCTCAGCGAACTGGAAGCGCAGCTCGCTTCCGGTTGCTTGCCGGCCGGACAGGAGCAGTTGAGGGCGACGGCGCAAAGGAATTCGTTCCGAGTCGGGAAATCAGCTGCTTTGGGCTTGCAGTAGCCGGTGACGAACGCCTCGAAATATCCCTGCTGCTTTTCCGCATCGCTGAAACGGCGGCAATCCTGCTTGGAATAATCGGCGCGAATCTCGTCGAGCTGGCTGGTCAGGAGCAGGCGGTAGAGCTTGAAGCGTGTCCAATAGGCTCCGTCTTTTGTCGCAAAATTGAAAATGACAATTGCGAGGATGATAAGGAGAAACATTTCTAGGAGTTTTTTCATGCTGTTATAGTAGGACGCATTGATTAGAGCCGGCGGACGGTCATGCCTTTCGTGTCCTTATATCGATTGACGTAGTCAAGCATGGAAGATATGTCCATAGCGTCGCCTTCCCAGCCGGAACCTCCGTGGACTTCGGCAATCTGCCCGTTGCCGATGTACATAACAACGTGGCCGCTTCCTTCTCCTCCGAGCTTCGGCCATCCGAGCAGATCGCCGGGGTTGAGTTTCTTTCCGTTTATCGTATCGGATGTAGCCGATTTGATTTTTTCTTGGTTTTCAAGGATAGCGCGCGTATCGCCTGAAGGTGCGGTCTTGCCTACGCAGCTGAGGGCATGTCGGATGAAATTGGAGCAGTCATAACAGATTGCTCCTGGCGGACATTTGACCGGCCTCTTTTTAAACGGAATGCCGTTACCGCCGTTCGCGCCGTATCGATAATAGACCTTGTCTTCATATTTTTTTACGATTTCGGCCAGTTTACTCGGATCGCCGGTTGCCAAGCATTTTCCGTCGGGTTGGCCGGGCGGCAGCGATTCGCCGTTTCCGAGATCAGGAGAATCAAAACGGTCTAAATCAATCTTCTCGAGGTAGGAGATTTTTACGGGGGATAACTGCGTGAGGGCGGGATTGATGATCGTCAGGATCATGTACGAACTGACTGCGATGAGGACGCCCAGCAAGCTTCCCTTTATGAGCTCCTTGGCGTGCCCCACCTGTTCGCTGTTCCCCGCAGCTGTCAGCCAGAGAACTCCCGCGATCATGATCACGATAACGGCTAAAATTCCGATTATCGTTATGCCGTACCGGAAGAAAACGAGTATATAGTCAGCCAGCCACGGTATGCTGCATGATTCTTCAGTACAGGCCGCCGATCGGAAGCCGCTGAAGCCCGGGATCGAAACGGAGAGGACCGGGTTCGTGATCTTAGGCAAGGATGAGCCGGCGTCTTTCTTTGCGTCTCCGTACGCGATAGGCGAACGGAAGAGAAATGCCGCCGCGCAAACAGAGATGAATATGGAAATAAATATTGCCTTACGTTTCATACGGTTCATTCTTCATGATTGTGAACGAGAGAACGGCCAGGCCGCCGATGACGGCAATGGCGGCGGCGATGATGATATATTTAGGCTTGACTTTTGATAGCTTTGATGCAGGACAGCAGCATGCACTGATGACGCTAGCCGACGAGTTGTCCGCGCTGCATCTTGTTGTTTCGCTCGGGACTAAAGATCCGTCGACAAATGTTTGCTCGCAGGTTCCATCGCCAGGGTTCGACCAATGGCATTCTCCGCTCTCTTCGACCGCATGGAGCGGAGATAAGGGGAATAGCACGACAACGGCTGTAGCTAGCAAAAGAGTATGCTTAAGAAGGAAGGCCATTTTTTTTGCACTCATTATAAATCGGTACGGCGTCACGGGAATACTGCTCCGCGAGAGCTCCGGATCCGTTGTATTTTCGGAAACAGGCCGCCAAGTCTTGGCCGCAACCGCTTTCAGCCAGGTAATCGACCGTGGCATGAAGGCTTGTCTGAGGATTGAAAAGCTCTTTTGGCGCGTATAACTTTCCATTGATCCTTTTTGCGAATACGCCATTCTTAGTGATATTGTCCCAAGGAAAAATCGTAACTTGGGTTAAGCCGATGCCGTGGGAAAAACGCCAATCAAGGCAAAGGTCTTCTTTGTCCGCGCAGACCGGGGTGTCGTCATTCTTCTTGAAGCCGCTGAAGGCGACTCCTTTATATGTCTTTCCTGATGCTTTGTACATCCGGTATGATTTTACTCCGTCTTTTTGGACATTTTCGTCATGGCCGATGACATTTACTCTGCCGCCTGACTCTTTCACTACGAATGTGTACAGGAAGCAGGGGTCGACCTTGCGTTCTTGGGCGACCGACTTTATCAGCTGCATCATTTCCGGACCGAATGATTCGATAGGGGGACCTCCGGTAATCGATGCATAGGTTGAGGCAGATATTTCCTCAAGATCGACTTTCCCGATATAGGAAATGTTTATATTCTTCATGACAGTCAAATTCGGATTGATCGTATACAGGATCAGGTAAGCTCCGAATGCCAGTCCTATGCCGAGCAGGCCGCCTTTAATAAGCTTCTGAGCTTCCTGTATTCTCGAGGGGTTTCCGGCGGATGTCAGCCACATGATGCCGGCAATCATCAGGACGATCACTCCGATGATCGATACGACGCCGAGGGCGTAGCGTTGCAGGCCGGCGATGTATTGCCCGAGCCAGGGGATCGAGCAATCGGTATTGAGATCGTCGCATTTGACCTGTGTGAAGGCATCGAGGCCCGGGATCAGGACGCTTAGTTTGGGAGCTTCGAAGATGCTCGGCTTGACTTCCTTCTTTTCTTTGGGCGTATCGGCCTGTCCGCTGTTTATGTACCTCATGGCTTCGTCCGTGCAGCAGCATCCCCAGCCCTCTTGGTCGGGAACCCCGCAATATTTGCCGATAAAACCGATCTTGTTGGTCGAATCGCAGAAATCACCTGGTAATAGCTCCTGCCATACGCAGCCCGGGACGGCGGCGGCGTCCGCTCGATGCGGAGATGCGCTTAAGAATACGGCGGAGCAAGCAGCGAGTAGGGAGGCGAATAAGAGAATTGATTTCATATGCTTACTTGTAAATCGCGATCACGCCGGCATTGATTTCGCACCCTTTTTTTACTTCAGCCTCGGTCATGGTCTGGCCGTGCTTGCCGTTTACCGTGTTAGCTTCATTAGGGTCATTAACCGTGAAATTTCCGTTGCTATAACCGGTAAAAACCACATAGTGCTTATTGGAGGTGAAGGCGCAACCGCCGGTGTTCTTTATCGAGGCGATGACTGGGCCATTCTTAAGCAGCGTTTTTATGTCTTCAAAACTGCTGCCAATCTTTGTCTGGAGGCCGTTCTTGGTAGCATAGCTTTTAAATCCATCCATGCCGGCTTTCCACCCTCCGCAGTTGTCTTTGTTATCTTCGGGCGGATTGGATGAGGTTCGGCCGGTCCAGGAGCCCGCTGATTTTACATCTGCAGCAACTTGCGGAACCGTCTTGGTGATCCCGTAAAAATTCAAGACCATAGTGAGGGAGGTTGGTCCGCAGCCGCAGGGGCCGATACCCATCCTTTCGCTCTTATATCTTCCTTGGTACAGAATCGGCACTTTGTATTGCCCGGAACTGGTACCTAGATTCGTTTTTGGCAGATTGGGATCTGTAAATTGGGAAGTCAAATCCTGAGGGGGCAGGACTTCTTCCAGGTCTTGCTTGCCGAGGTAGCCGACATCGATTGAACGCAGGACGGTCAGGTTCGGATTGATCAGGAACAGGATGAGATATGAGCAGGCAGCGAGCACCGCTCCGAAGAGACTGGCTTTGATCATTTGGCGCGCCTGGCCCAGCTGCTCGCTATTTCCGCCGGCAGTCAGCCAGATAACGCCGGCGATCATCATGATGATGACTGCGAGGAGGCCGATGATTATGATCCCATATTTAAACAGGGCTTTGATATACTCAGCCATCCAGGGAATAGGGCATGATTGGCTGGCATCGTTGCAGGTGATCTTGCTGAAATTTCCCAGCCCGGGAATCGAAACTTGCAGGGTCGGGACGATGGGTTGGGATGGTCCTGTCGAGACCGCAATTTTGTCAGGATCGACACACGTGTTGTTATCGGCTTTCTTGCCGGCATGGAACATCGTTGTCGCGTAGGTTATCCTTGAGCACTCTTCGAGGGAAAGGTTGGCGGTCGTGACCGTTCCATTCTGTGTTTTTTGACAACAGCCCTTGCTTTCATTGGGACCGCAGCAGCATTTTTTCGTTTCGCCGTTGACCGTCGCGCTTCCGTCGCAGAAAGACGTTTCGCTTCCAGTTTTCTCGGCAAATCCGGGGCCGAGGTCGGCGCATGAGTTGTTGAGCACCCAAGCGCAGTTAGCCTCAGCCGGCGAGGCATATGCCAGACAGCCGAGGAAAGCAAGGGCGCTTATGAGGAATAGCAGCGGTTTAGAAAGCATTGACTTATGGATTCGCTTCGATACATTTCGGTCCGTATTGGTCGTATTGGCAGATACGGGCGGGCGACCCCGGAGCTTGGCAACAGTCGGCGTTCCCTTGACAACCATATCGCCACAGCGAAATGCAGCTCTCGCAGATCGTTGTAGACGGCTCTCCTCCCATTGAACACTTAAGTCCACTGCAGCAATTGGCCGATGTTTGGCAACCGGCTTGATTAGTATTTATACAGCCTGTCTCTTGCTGTGCGGTATTACTGCCTTCGTTGCACTGGACATTATCTTGAGTGACAAAACCGCGCTTGAAGGTGAATGTTGCGGCTATCTCCGAGACCGCCCCCGCGAGGCCCGATGATTTGCAGTCTTGCGGTATCTCGACATTGAAGGCGCGTAAATTCACTTTCGTAATCCGCTCTGCAACCTGGCAGCAGCCCTTGATCGGTTCGCATTTATTAGCGATGGCCTCATGTCCTTTCATGAAGATTGCTTTCTGGCCTTGCTTCTCGGTCGTGCATTCCGTGTCGAGGGAGGTGACCGCGGTCTGGCCGTCCGGTTTCCAGCAGCAGCCTTGGCCGGCCATGTCGAGGTTATCGATTTTCTTCACAGTCGTCACGCGCAGGTCGACAAGGTTGGTATTGATGGTTGATAAGAGGATGAATGAGCAGGCGGACAAAACTGACCCGAGGAGAGAGGATATGATCAGTTTTCTCGCACTGGCTACTTGTTCGCTATTGCCGGCGGACGTCAGCCAGAGGATGCCGGCGATCATCATGACGATTACCGAAATGATGGTGATTATCCCGATGGAGAATTTGAAGAAAGCGACGATATATTCAGCCAGAGCGGCCGTATTGTCCGCTATCTTGATTTCCGTGCCGGCGACATATTTAGAACCCGGGAGCGTGACGGCCGGAGTGTAGATGACGGCATCGCCCAGCTTGCGCGATTCTAGATTCGGTTTCGCTTCGCACTTCGAGCCGAGGCGCCGCTTGTCTCGGTGCCAGACCTTTGATTTGTAGTGCGCTTCGTCCGGCTTTTCGCATGCTTCCTTATTAAGGTCTTGGATTTCAGTCGCCCCGTTGATTTTTACCATCTGGCAGCAGCCGATGATGAGAGATTCTTGCGCCTGGGCATGGGCGCGGGAGGAGAAAAGCAGGATACCGGAGAGCAGCGCGAACGCGAAGAACAAACGGGCAAGATTTTTCATAGGGTTATCGTAAGCGGTCCTGGATCAGGGTGTCCAGTTCAGCGGAAGTAAGAGCGCCTTCAATCTTTTCTCCCTCGATGAACCAGGTGGGAGTGCCTCGGACGCCAAGGGCCTGCGAAGCGGCAAAGTTAGAACGAATCTGCGAGAGGTATTTCTGGCCGGTCATGCAGGCAGAGAATTGAGAAGTGTCGAGCCCGAGTTGCCGGGCCGGTAAGACAAGGTCCGTCGCGTTAGCTCCGAAGGATTCGGATTGATTCTGGAAGAGCTTGTCATGCATTTCCCAGAATTTACCTTGTTCTCCCGCGCAATACGCCGACATAGCCAGGGATATTGAATTGTCGTGGCCGGGCCAATCCCTGAAGACAAAGCGGACATTACCGGCATATTTTAGCGAAGCTTCTCGAAGAGACGGGAAAGACGCGAGACAGTAGGGGCAGGCAAAATCCGAGAATTGTACGATAGTTAGCGCGGCTGAGTCGGGACCGAGGCTATAGTTGCCTTCTCCTTCGAAACGCAGCCTGTCAGTCTTTGTGGCGGAGGAAACAGCGGGTTGCTGACCGGAGGAAGCTGCGGTGGAGTAATCGCCGCGGCTGATGCGTTCACTGCGGGAAAGGATGCTCAAAACGAAACCTGCCGCCAGCAGAAAGATGAAGAGTGCCAACGGAATCGAGATGATGCCGATGATGATCTTCAAGGCCGAATGATGGCGGGGCGTTACATCAGATTGGGGTTCGGGATTCTTCATTGCTTCAATAGATGAGTTACCTTATAATTATATCATTGCTGGAATATGCTTACCAGCCTAGAGGGGGCGATTATACCGCCCCTTAGACACCATACTCAATGAAACTCATTTCTTGGAACGTCAACGGCATTCGTGCCTGTGTCCGCAACGGATTTGTCGGTTTCCTCACTAAGGAAAAACCTAATGTTCTCGGCCTTCAGGAAATCAAGATCGATCATGCGAGCCGCCTCAAGGCGGAATTTGATTTTAAAGCGGTCGAAGAATATTGGAATCCGGCTCAGCGTCCGGGGTATAGCGGCACGGCCATCCTCTCAAAAGTGCCGGCGCTTTCGACTCGCGACGGAATCGGAATTGGAGAATTTGATAGTGAGGGCCGGGTCCAGACCATGGAATTGAAAAAGTTTTATTTTATCAACGTGTATTTCCCGAATTCCCAGCCGGACTTGAAGCGGCTCGATTATAAGCAACGTTTCAATAAGGCATTGCTTGCTTACGCTAAGAAACTTGAGAAGAAGAAGCCGGTCGTCATCTGCGGCGATTTCAACGTCGCTCATCAGGAAATCGATCTGGCTCGCCCGAAGGATAACGTGATGAATGCCGGCTTTACCAAGGAAGAGCGCTACTGGGCGGATCAATTCGTCGCCGCGGGGCTTGTCGATACCTTCCGGCATCTTAATCCTGAAAAGATCCAATATTCCTGGTGGACGTATCGTTTCGGAGCTCGGGCGCGGAATGTCGGCTGGCGGATTGACTATTTCTTCGTATCGGCTAAGATTATCAAGAATGTTAAAAAAGCCTTTATTTTAGATAAGGTTACCGGCTCGGATCATGCTCCGGTCGGCATCGAGCTCGATCTCTAATCCCATGGACTACCGACATCTCGAAGTAGAAAAAAAATGGCGTGAATCCTGGAAAAAGTCCGGCCTCTACCGGACCGGTGAGGACACGTCCAAGGAGAAATTTTATGTCCTCGACATGTTTCCCTATCCGTCCGGGGAAGGCCTTCATGTCGGCCATCCGAAAGGCTATATCGCGACCGACATTATTGCTCGCCGTCAGATGATGCTCGGCAAGAACGTGCTGCACCCGATGGGCATGGACGCGTTCGGATTGCCGGCGGAGAATTATGCGCTGAAGAATAAAGTCCATCCGTCAGTCGCGGTAAAGAGGAACGTCGAACGCTTCAAAGAACAGCTCGATATCCTCGGCTTTACTTATGATTGGGAGAGGGAAGTGAATACGACCGATCCGGCGTATTACAGATGGACGCAGTGGGCCTTCGTGAAAATGTTCGAGAATGGATTGGCGTATGAATCATTCGAGCCGATCAACTGGTGCCCGTCCTGCAAGACCGGTTTGGCTAATGAAGATTTGGAGGACGGCCGTTGCGAACGCTGCGGTTCGGAAATCGAGAAGAAACCGTTGCGCCAGTGGGTATTGCGGATCACGAAGTACGCCGACCGATTGCTGGCCGACCTTGACGACCTTGATTGGCCGGAAGCGATCAAGGAATCCCAGCGGAATTGGATCGGACGATCCGAAGGCAGCGAGGTCGATTTTAAGCTTGAGTCAGGCGAGGGGACGATCACCGTCTTCACTACCCGTATCGATACTCTCTACGGCGTTACGTATGTGGTGCTCGCTCCCGAGCATCCGCTCGTCGAGAATTCATTGGCGAGAGCGGGCAACAGGCTGGCGGTCGAACAATATATTGCAGCTTCTAAGGTGAAGACTGCCATTGAGCGCACCAGCGAAGGCAAGACTAAGACCGGAGTCGAGCTCGAAGGCGTCAGGGCGATCCATCCGCTTACAGGCGAGAGCCTGCCGGTATGGATTGCCAATTATGTACTGGCTGATTACGGTACCGGCGCGGTTATGGCCGTGCCGGCTCATGATGATCGCGATTATGAATTCGCCGTCGCGCATAAGTTGCCGATCAAGCAAGTGATTGCTCCGTTCTTTGTCGATCGTGACAACCCGCCCCTCGAGGGCAAAGAATGGGTTCCGCGCCGCAACGTCCACGCTATCATCAAGCATCCGACCGATGACACGATCATTCAGCTCCAGTGGAAGCAGATGCCCTGGAAGACGCTTGTTGTCGGCGGCGTTGAAGACGAGGAATCATATGAGGACGCGGTCGTCCGCGAAGTGCGCGAGGAGACGGGCTTTAAGAATTTCAAATCCATAGAACCGCTTGGCTGGCAGATGGAAGCCCATTTTTATGCCGGCCACAAAGATATCAACCGCAAATCGTTTCCGCGCTTCTTCGTCATGACGCTGGCTGACCTCGAACAGGAGCCGCTCTCCGAAGAAGAAGCGAACAAGCATGAGATTGCCTGGGTGCCGATGTCCGATCTCGGCAAGACCTTCTGGCCGATTTCCGAACTGCCTGAAGTGCTCGCTCATCTTGAAAAAGGTCCGCACGCCTTCGTTTCTGACGGCGTTCTCATCAATTCAGGCGAATTCGATGGCCTGACATCAGGCGAAGCGAGAGAACGCATCACCGAACGGATCGGACGATCGGTAGTTCGATATAAGCTGCGTGACTGGGTGTTTTCTCGCCAGCGCTATTGGGGCGAACCGATTCCGATCATCCACTGCGAGAAATGCGGCCCGGTCGCCGTGCCCGAGAAGGACCTGCCGGTCGTTTTGCCCCAAGTCGAGTCGTATGAACCGAGCGGAACCGGCGAATCCCCGTTGGCGACGATTCCGGAATGGGTCGATACGACCTGCCCGAAATGCGGCGGGGCCGGGAAGCGCGAGACCAATACGATGCCTCAATGGGCCGGCTCGAGCTGGTATTATCTGCGGTATATCGATCCGAAAAACGATACCGCGCTCGTCGATCCGAAAAAAGAAGCGTATTGGTCGCCGGTCGATGTCTATGTCGGCGGCGCCGAACACGCGACGCGGCATCTTATTTATGCCCGTTTTTGGCATAAATTCCTCTATGATATCGGTATCGTCTCGCATTCCGAACCGTTCAAGCGGTATACGAACCTCGGTTTGTTGATGGGAGAAGACGGCCGGAAGATGAGCAAACGTTGGGGAAACGTCATCAATCCTGACGAGATGGTCGCCCGCTACGGAGCCGATGCCTTCCGTCTGTATGAAATGTTCATCGGCCCGTTCATTCAATCGGCCGCTTTCAAGGAGAGCGGGGTTGCCGGCGCGCACGCATTCTTGAAACGTGTCTGGCAGCTTTTTGAAAAAGTGGGGAAAGCGGACGATCAGAAACTGTCTTCGCTTGTCCATAAGACGATCAAGAAAGTAGGGGATAATATCGACACCTTCCGTTTCAATACCGCGGTTTCGAGCCTGATGATCCTGGCGAATGCTCTCGGCGATGCGGCGGATTTCAGCCGCGAGTCGTATGAAACCTTGCTCAAACTGCTCAGCCCGTTCGCTCCCCATCTCTGTGAGGAACTTTGGCATCAGCTCGGCAATGACTCTTCCATTTTCTTATCAGGGTGGCCCGCTTGCGATGAATCGCTCCTTGTCGATGATATTCTCACAATCGCCGTCCAGGTGAATGGGAAGTTGCGTGACACGTTCGATATCGGAGCCGATGCTGATGATGCCGGCATCCAAGCCGCCGCCCTTGCGCGTGAAAAAGTACAGCCGTGGATCGACGGGAAAGAGATCAAGAAAGTCGTGGTCGTCAAAGGCCGTCTTGTCAGTATCGTCGTGTAGCATGAGAAAGAGAACGCAACCAGAATCTCCTTTGCTCGCAGAGACGAAGCGTCTCTGCGACCGGTATCATATCGTCCCGTCCCGATCGAAAGGGCAGAATTTTTTAGTTGATGAAGACGCGTATGACGAGATGATTGCGGCCGCCGACTTGCCGGCTGACGCTGTCGTTCTCGAGGTCGGACCGGGCCTCGGATTCCTTACTGAACGTCTTGCGGCGCGAACACAAAAAGTGATCGCCGTAGAACTCGATACGGCTATCGTACCGGCTTTGAACATGAGGCTGAAAGAACGCGGCATGGATTCGGTTTCTGTCTTTAATGAAGATGTGATGAACTTCACCGGCCGTTGGGCCGACGAGGCGAGAGCAGCAGGCGAGCATCTGGCAGTCGTCACTAACCTTCCCTATAACATCAGTTCGATCTTTCTCAGGAAATTTATCGGCGGGAACGAGGGCGGAATCGCGCCTGGGCGGTTGACGATCATGCTGCAGAAAGAAGTCGCCGAACGCATTGTCGCGCAGCCGGGGTCGATGAGCATCTTGGCCGTCTCTGTCCAGTTTTATGCGGATGCGGAGATTCGAGCTGTCATTCCCGCGTCGAGTTTTTGGCCGATGCCGGTGATCGCGAGCGCAGTCATTACGTTTACCCGGCAGACACGGATGATGGAAGAACTTTCACGCGCCGGAATTTCTGAGAAAGATTTTTTCCGCCTTGTTAAGATCGGTTTTAGCGCCCGTCGGAAAATGCTTAAGGCGAATTTGGCAGGCGGCTTGAGGATTCCTCTTGCTACGGCATCGTCAGTGCTGGAACGGGCGGGGATCGACCTATCCGCCCGCCCGCAAGAACTCTCCGTGAATGATTGGCTAAAAATCATTGTGGGGTTTTCGGCCTTTATGGTATAATATACGAAGTTACATATTCTCAACTATAAAGCACTTCCGTTCCTCGCAAGGGGACGAATTTCTAACCATGTTTGATCGGATTGCACACGCTTTTAACCTTAACGACTTTGGCAGGCGCCATAAAGTCGGTTTTGTGTTGCTGTCATTCTGCATCATTGCGGTCATCGTCTTGTGGATAATGCAGCTGCAACGGAGCATCGTTTCTCCGCTTTATAAGAACATGGATACTTCCGCGCAGCCGATCGCGGCGGGGACGAGTTCGGAGGAGTCGACGCTGCGGGCGAAAGATACCGATAGCGACGCGCTGAGCGATTGGGACGAATTGAATTTATATAAGACGTCGCCGTACCTTGCTGACTCGGATTCCGACGGCTTTGCGGATAAGCAGGAAATTGACTCAGGAAATAATCCGAATTGCCCGGAGGGCAAGAGCTGTGCGGTTTCTGAAGTCCAGCCACAGACTGAATCTTCTGATTTTACAAATCCCGGTCTTGATGACTTGCTTTCCCGGACGACGGCAAGCGGAGGAATCAGTCCGACCGTCACTCCGTCCGCGTCGCCCTCGAACTCGGTTCTGACAGCTGAAGAAAAACAAGCCTTGCGGAGCGCGCTCGGCGAATCTGCGGATCCGAATTCCTTGCGCCTGCTTTTATTGCAAGCCGGCATGAAGCAAGCGCAGCTCGACGCGATGTCGGATGAACAGCTCGTAGCCGCTTTCAATGAACTAATACGGTAATATGAGAATACGGCCGGTGCGCACACAAATCTTGTTCAGTGCCTTGATCTTGGTCTCGGCGTTATGTCTCTGGCTTCCGCTGCGCGCAGCTGCTTTTACACCGGCTACGTTCGCAGTTACTACGGAGGATATTCCGCGTAAGGCGGAGCAGGTAAAGGAAACGGGTTTTGATGCGCTACTGAAAGCTGCCCGTGTTTCCTTCTTGAATTCATTCCGGGCTATCCTCAACCAGGTCGCCTATGAAACGGCGACGTTCATCGGCTCGGGAGGCGAAGGACAGGTACCCGTGTACTACACCGAAGAATTCGGCGCCTGGATCGGCAAGCAAGGAAGGAACGCGGCGGGCGGTTTCATCGAAGAATTCGCGCGCAGCTACCAGAATGATCCTGATACCGACCCCTTCTTGAAGGAGTATGATATTTGCGCCCCCGACCTTTCGGTCGGTTTGAAGATCGGTCTCGGCCTGACCGATTTTGCCAATGTGAGCCAGGGTATCCCGGAGTCGCGTTGCAATCTCTCGACTATCTTGAAGAATAATAAAGACGCCCTTTCTCAGCTCGGCGATAAAGACTATCTCCGCAATCTGGGCATGACCATGTTCAGCCCGGAAACTACCGATTTGGGAGTCGCATATACCTTGTTCGGCGGCATTGTCGATAGTGAGAATTTAGAGAAATTGCAAAGTACGCTGGATCGCGAAGAAAGCGATGGTTGGATTCCCGCTAAAAGCGGTATCGCTAACAAACAGGTCGAACCGCCTAAAAATACAGAGGCTAAATTGAACCAGGCTCGAGCCCTGCAGGAAGACAGCTTCTTGGTCCAGAGCGGCGACATTGCCTTGGATGCGGGGCAGATTTTTCTTAATCAATTCGCATTGTCTGCTTTTAATAAGATACTCAGCTTCTTATCTTCGGATAAACCGGAAGACGGGTCGTCCTCGATCGCCAATTTTTATTCCCAGGGTGGCGGCACCGGGTTGTCTTCTGTATCACGGAAAGCGAATTCAATCTTGCGAGCGCGGTTTAATGAACGCGCTGACTACGATATATTGAGCGAATTGTCGTCATGTCCTAATGAAGCGAGGCCCGGCCCGTCGAATTGCGTCATTACTCCAGAATTTTCACAAGCTATTAGTCGGCGCCTGACCATCGCCGATGCAATCAACACGCAGGTCATTGACGGATCGAAGCGTGTCGGATTCGACCAGAATGGCAACGAAATGAGCTATACCGAAGGGTATCCCTATCGGTCATTGTTGATTTTGAGAAAGTATCGCATCCTGCCGGTCGGCTGGGAGCTTGCCGCCCAATATATAAAGGATCATCCTCAGGAAACTCGAGATATTACTCTATCTGATCTTCTTGCCTGCTACGACCCTAATGATAAAACGTATCCTGGCGCCGCTCCCGAGTGGTGTCGCGGGCTTATCGATCCGAATTGGGTGCTCAAGGTTCCTAAGATGTTCTGCGGCATGGAAGGCTACGGACCTGAAATAACGAGCCATGTGGTTACTTCTTCAGTTAAGGGCTTTTGCGCGAAATCGTCAGTAGTCAATTGTTCGAGCCTCTCTCAAGGAACCGCTCGTCAGGATTGCGCGACTAACAACGTTAGCTGTACCAAGGATGAGGACTGCAATGACGCGACATTTAGTAAGTGTAATTTTACTCTCGGTAAAGAGAGCAAGATAACTCGTAACGATACCTATTGTGCGGATGAGCAGTCCTGCATTCAGGAAAATCCAAATGGAACGTGCGCGTTCTATGGCTATTGCACCGAAGAAAAGCGTCAGTGGATATTCTCCACGGAGAATGATAACGTCTGTGAGCCTCGGAATAATACCTGTCAGGTATTCAGCAGCGAGGGTAATGAGCCGGTCGCTTTCCTTAAGAATACGCTTGATTACGAGAATTGCGGAGCCGGTGAAGTCGGATGCAAGCTGTATGCTACGGACGGGGCATATAACACGGCGACTAAAGCCATCGCGTGGAGCGATGAGGTCGGATTGCGCCATTTCAATAAGAATATCGAGGACTGTGACGCGGGAGGGGAAGGATGCCATGAATTTATCCGTACCAAGGACGATTTGGATACCAACCTGATTGCTGACGGCAGTTTTGAAAATTCTGTCTGTGCCACCTCTGGCGGTAGCGAGGCTGCCGCACCCGCTAGCGGAGAGAGAGCAACGAATCCTTTCGTGCGGACCGCTCAAGCGCAGGTTTCACTTGGAGATTGCCTGCTTGAACCTTTTTCTCAGCCGGGAGGATATATGGCAGCCCCTAACGGACGGTGGTATATTCGAGTGAATTCCGGAAGCGCCAAAGCCGGAGTGGTGCGAGATCAATTCGATCATGGGGGCCAGAGTTTGTACGTGGAAGGAGCCGGAGGGCTATATTCGCGCGACTCAGTGGCTCCGTCATTGTTCCCTGCCGGCTTTATTATGGAAGGGGGACGATACTATACGCTCAGTGTTCGGGTGTATGTCACTGACGGTGCGGTCCGGGCTGGCTTTGGAACACAGCCGGGCCAATTTAGCGAATCAACATCGAGGAATGCATGGCAGACACTTATTGTCACTTTGTATAATCCTTCCTCCGAGCCCCTCCGCGAGACCTTTGTCGAGGGCGTTAACGGAACATCAAAGTTCTATATTGATAGTTTTAAGGTGAGCGTGGGCAAGTCTTCAACGAGCTACAGCGATTACTTCGGTAACTCAGCAATATATCAGAAGTTGTTGCCTGCGTATCTTGAAAGCGCCTGTTATGTCAATCCTTCGACAGGAGGCGGGAGGCTAGACTATGCTTTCAAGCCGGATGCTCCTGAGGAGTGCTTCGCGTTCGCGCGTAAATGTAACGCGACTGAAGTCGGATGTGAAGCATATACGGCTACGGCGAGCGGCATGGAAGTGACCGGAATAGCAAAGCCCAAGGATCTTTGCCCCCAGAGCTGCATAGGTTATGATGTCTTCGTTCGTCAGGCAGATGCTTTTAATATCCAGCGGCCCGCTTACTTCATTTCTTCGACAGCCCGTACCTGCGGTGCGCAATCGGTCGGCTGTACAGCATTCACTAATTTGGATAAGCTGGCTGGCGGCGCTGAAGCCGTTGAGTATTATACGGATATGCGTTCCTGCCTCAAGCCCGACCCGACCGCATGCGCCGAGTTTTATAGCTGGGAGGGTTCCGATGAGTCGGGATATCAGCTCAAGGTGCACTCATTGAAGCAGAACGGATCTCAGCCGGCAAGCACGTTGGCTCAGCAGCAGGAAGAACTTTTGTGCAACGCTTCCATTTTCAAAAAAGCACCGGACGAACCAGGATATAATTTCGACTGCCGGGAATTTTATGGACGGGACGGGTCGGTTTCTTACCACCTCTACACTAAGACCATCAGTTGCTCTGAAGATTGTCATCCGTATCGCCGCGAGGTGGCGTCCGCGGACGAATGCACGGCGGGCGGAGGATCGTGGGATGCGGCGCAAAAACGTTGTCTGCACTACGCTATTCCTGGAGAGGGTTCGACATGCCAAGCAGAGGAAGTCGGCTGCGGCGAATATACTGGCAACATCGCTAGTAACATTCAGGTAATCTCTTACGATACGTTTGAAGATAGCGCGAATCCGACCGCGGGATGGGAGGGCGGTACGTCAAGTAGCACGTCTCTTAACCTGGGGGGCCGTTCTCTCTCTGGAACATCGATTTCAAAGATTGTCGGCTCTGCTGTATCGCGCAACAAGTCATACACTGTTTCCTTCCTTGCTAAGGCGGCTTCAGGAAATGTTTCCATCACCGCGATGGAATTCGCGAATGATGATGATCAGCTAAGTCAGTTCTCTACTTCCGGAGCTTCAATCGGATCTGAGTGGAAATTGTATACGTTCAATCTCGGTAATCTAAGCCATGATGTTTCGCCCGTTCCGGGAACCGGCGGAGGGCGCGATGAAGGCGAAAAACTCCGTTTTGCCTTTTCTAACCCGATATTCATAGATAATATCAAGCTGACCGAAATCCCGAATCGGTATTATGTCATCCGTGATTCGTGGAACACGCCGGAGGAGTGCGATCAGGATATGGCCGGGGGCGATGCTCCTCGCTACATGCTTGGCTGCAGCCAATACACAAAGGCCGACTCGACGCAGGTGAATCTGCGTAGTTTCACGCAGCTGTGCCAGGATTCGGCGGCTGGTTGCGAGGCTATGATCGATACGCATAATTCAAGCGATTTCAAGAAAAAGACAGCTAATGACACCAATAGTAACGGGATCTGCGATACGGGTGAAGACGGCTGTTTCGAAACGGCTGCCGACAGCATGGTGAACGTAGTTTATGATCGCTCCAAGCAGTGCGGCGGCGAATTAAAGGGCTGCCAACGCGCCGGTGTCGGTTCTACATATGATTCGGTAACTACATTTTCTGACATATACATTAAGAATGACCCTGACCGCTATGCAACGACGGTCTGCGGGCCGGCTGCTGTCGGTTGCAGCCAGTGGAATGGTGAGAATGGATCTGTTTCTTATTTCAAAGATCCTAAGAACGAGGTCTGCGAGTGGCGTTTGAAAGGAACCTCGACCAGGAATGAGTACGGTTGGTTTAAGAAAAAGATCACGCGATGCGGAGGCAGCGTTACGGGAACGATTTGCTCTTCGAATGCTCAGTGCGGCGCCGGCCAAGCCTGCCAGTTAGTGAGCGCTGATATCCCGTGCCCCGTCACAGAGCACAAGACGATAGGTCGCGGCAGCAGCAGGGTGCTTCAGCCAAGCGAGTGGGCAGGTACGTGCGAGGAGGCGCAGTCGGGCTGCACGGAATACATTGATCCGGTCTCTATCGCCAACGAAAACTTACTGAAGAATCCGGGATGTTCGCTGTCCTCAGGTTCGTGCGCTGAGCCGTGGGTTTCTGAGCCGGGTCCGTCGCAAGCAGTCTCGTATCAGCCCGTCGTTCTCGAATTGAATACGCTCTATATCATCAAGGGCAGCAAGGATGACAACAACGTAGCCGGGCCGTCTGATGAAGTGTTCTTGGCTGATTGTCGGATCAACTCCAATCCGGTCGTGACTGGCCAGATCTACCAGCTTGGTGCCGACAACCAGTTCACCCTTAAGGCATCTCAGACAGATATGACTAAGGGCGATGCTAGCCTCGAGGTGTATATCGCTTCTCCGAATACTGGCGATCAGGCAGAGACCGCTACCTGCCGTTTCTGGCGTAAGAACCAGGTATATGGTCGCACCGACGTTCTGCGTAAAGCGATAGTGGATTATCAATTCGCCGAAACGGTGGACCGGGTTACCCCTAACGGCCTTGTTAATACTGCTAAGAGTTACGTCCTCTTCAATGAGCGATCACAGAATGGCAAGGCTATTGAAGCGCTGAAATTCAACGCCGATAAGACGGCGGCCGATGAACAGCCCGTCGACGGCACTACGCCGAAGACCGTACCGCCGCCTTTGAACGCGAACGTGATATTGAAAGTTCAGGCTGACCGTGTCTGTTCGAAGTGGCTTAGCTGCAATACATCGATTCCCGATCCTTCGAATCCTTCCCGACAAACCTGTTTAGATGTCGGATTGTGCGATTCGCTCGATAGCGAAGGCAATTGTAATCATTTCATTACGCCGCCAACCCAAAAAGACCAGACAATAGCTTCGGTCTCGTATGGAAACCTGACAGGCTACAGCGTTGTCGGCTATCAGAAGAGACTGACCGTGAACGGCGAGCCGACCGATGTTGGCAACAGCCTCATGCTCGATTATTATAACGTGGGCAATATGGCCCAAGTGGGCGATACAGCCACGTTCAACGGGGGCTTCGAGGGGCCGAGCGGCTGGTCGGGAAGCGATATCCGTTCGCTCATGCAGCCGTGGGAGCTCTCGAGAGCCGGTCTTACCCCCATTCATCAGATCAAGGATTCTTCGTCGGGCGAGTCGGCATACCTTGTTCCTGTCGGCCGAGGAATCGGCGAGCTGGATGCTGGCAAGACAACCGAGCAAGCTGTTAGCTTGCGAGCGGGAAATAAATATACGCTTTCAGCGTATCTCTACGCCAAGACGGTGGGCGCTGCTGGCATCAAGGTTCTCTGGAACGGGCAGGCATTTACGCCGACGCTCGCGGCCGATGGCGCCTCCTTAAACGCGTGGTCGAAGAAAACGATAAACTTTACGATTCCGACCGGAGCGACAAACCTGCGTCTGCAAATATTCAATTCAACGACTGGATCGTTCTATATTGATGAAATCTCGTTTGATTCAGGCTTGAATTATCGTTGCTCAGATCCGACAGCTGATTCTAAGGATTGTCTTGATCCGCTATCCGCAAATAAGAAGCCTCAGTTCCTTACCCCGATGTGTCGGTTGTATCCTCAGGAAGGTTCTTTAAGCTGCCGCGAGGAGGATGACAGCGGGGTGATCAGCAAGGGGATCAAGGGATACTGCCTGCAAGCCGATCCGAAAAATCCCGATACCTGCTTGTTGTGGTATCCGGTAGATAAGGTATCGAGCGAAAAGAATGATGATGAGTTAGCTTTGACTATCGGTGATGAGACTGATTTCGTCTACTACTGCACCAAGGCTAAGGACCGTTGCGACCTTTCGGTCGGCGGTGATCCGACCAAGCCTGAATTATTCTGCGAGGAGTATATCCGCGTTGACAAATCAAGGTTCTGGTACGATCGTTTGAAGCCGTCATCCACCTTCTCCCTTGGCAGTACGGGTTTCTTCACGCCGTCGGTTTTCTATCCGGAAATGAAAATCAACCTCGGTCGGAAGTACCATGTCGGCAATGAGCAAGGAACACATGGTGAAATAAAATTCACGTCCCTGGGCGTAGACGATAACTATTTCGGCGCTCTGACGCAGTCCAATAACCCTTCCTCGGGCAACAAGGTTAGGACAAATGCTGCCGGACAGCTAGATCTTCTCAATTCGTTCGTGCCATATTGGTTCAGCGATTATCCATACCAGTTTGCGGCGTACGATTCTGTCGGGACGCTCTCCGCGTGGCCGGCCGGCGGCTCTAATCGTACGCTCTGTTACGATAGCGACTTCCATAATACTACTCCGCCCACACATCCTGATGAGCTCATAAAGGACCATGATTCGGCATTTGTGCTAGCCTTCACTGAAATAGGAGAAACGGGATGTACTACGAGTTGTACGAGCGAGGGCTGCACGGGTCATGACGGATGCAACATTTTTAATCTGCCACCTCGTACATATTCCCGTTTTACCTATTATGGCCCGTCTGGACCGGAGGTACGGGCGGGAGTATGGTCTAATGTCCCGAACTCATTTTATGAGCCGTCTATTTGGGCGACCAAGGGAGACTCAAGATATAATTATGTCCATTGGACGTATGCCAATAACATCAAGAACTTTACCGTTGCCAAGACTCCTGCAAAAGCTGAAGAAGTGATCAAGCGCCTTTTCCCGGGAGCGATATACGGCAATGATCGTATATGGACGAAGTATGTGTGGAATCCCGCGACGCAGGGTTACACCGTACAGAACAACTATTATACTGGCGGGATAGGGGAGTGTCCTGCGGCGGGGCGCCCGACATCGTACCAGGAAGCGAATAATGGTGATTATTGTTACGTCCGTCCTCAAGTTCAGAATTTCAAGATAAAGAATATGACTGGCTTTGTCGCTACGACAAGCCAGGAAGAAATCATCGTCACTTTCGATACCAAGACCGATTCCAATCAGCTGCCTATCGATGATGTTACGTTCGATTTCGGATATAGGGTCGGCAATAGCAACCGTTCAATCAATCTGTATAGCGGAGTCGGAGACAACAATCCGCGGCAAGCCAAGCAGATTTTCAGCTATTCGCATATCTATGAGAATGATCCGCAGAAATGCGCCGCCGCCGGACAGACGGTCGCCGGAACCCAAGGACAGACGTGCGGCGCCCGGGCCTGTTGTATTATCCGGCCGCATATTATATTGACGGATAACTGGGGTTATTATGACGATGAGCCGTACGCCAGCTGGCTGCGGGTCGACCAGACGGCCGAGTAATATCCCAATAAAAAAGCAGTAAATATCACATTTGACAAAAATTGTCAAATGTGATATTTTATAGGAAAAGAAAACACATTCAAAAATCATAAATTATAAAAGGAGTTAGCCATGAAGACATTGGTGTCTTTACTTTTAGCATTAGTTGTTTCATGCGCTCTCCAGACCGTCGAAGCCGGCGAATGGAGAAGCATAAAGATGTCCGGCTATGACGGACCGATCAAAGATCTCAAAATAGAGAGTGTTTCCTATGCCTCGGGCATAGACAACATTTTCAAGAGCACTGACCAGGGGGAAACCTGGATATCGATGACCGTGCCGAGCGGAGATTATGTCTCCCTCGCCGTATCGGGATCGACTGTGCTGGCCGGCGGAAACAATCCGTTCGGCAAAGGCGTCATTTCAAAGAGCACGAATAATGGAGCCACCTGGTTCCAATATGCAGTCAACGGGTTGGAGCCCCTGACTGACGTCTGCTTTTTTGAGGGCGGCGGCATAATCGCCGTCGGAGGCGTGGGCAAAGTCGCTCGCAGCACCGACGGAGGCAGCACCTGGGATTATTCTATTATCCCCGGAGCGGGCACGCTGACGGTAGTTACCTTTTCCGGAGAGTTGGGCTGGACAAGCTCGTACACCGGAACGCTTGGAAAGTTTTTCTGGACGACCACCGACCGGGGACAGACCTGGTCCGGCGGCAATCCGTTTTCAGGCGAAGGGGCGGGCGATCTTGCGATCGTCGGCACCAAAGGTTTCGGAGTTGGAGGAGCGATCAACTCTCCGGCAAAAATATACCGTACCACCGATATCGGGATGCCGTGGCAGACCTCCCAGTATGAAACAGGACTGTTCAAGAAGATCAGTTTCTTGAACTCCCTTACCGGATTCGCGGTCGGGTACAACAATGCTTTCCATGGCATCATATACCGGACCTCCGACGGAGGAGACAGCTGGCAGAAAGAAGGCCAGATGAACAATCTCCGTCTCTATGCGGTATCCGCGTATGGAGAGTCTGTCCAGGTAGGATCGGATAGCGGCTATATTTTCTCGATACCGACGGTGATCGGTATCCAGATCTCGGGAACAGAAATCCCAAGCGGCTATCACCTGGATCAGAATTATCCTAATCCGTTCAATCCTTCTACATCGATCACATTCAGCCTTCCTCAGGGTTCTGAGACAAGGCTCGAAGTATTCGATATAGCGGGCAGAAAAGAAGTACTTTTTTCAGGGTTCCTTAGAGCAGGAAGGTATACCTATGACTTCCACTCAAATGATCTCGCAAGCGGAATTTATTTCTACAGGCTTGTCACAGACAAGTTTACGGAAACTAAGAAAATGATGCTTGTAAAATAATTTGTTTCATGATGCTGGCGTTGAACATGCGTCCGCATCCTCCTATTAAGCCTTTCAGTTTCTTGAAAGGCTTTTTTATACCAACATTAGATATTTCCGGCTACGCACGAGGGTCGCTCCGGAGTGCTACTACATCTTGGAGGAGGAAGGCCTTGTATGGTATACTTGAGAAGGATAGTATCATCCCTATACGAATCACCTATGTCCCAGGCAAGTATTGTTGCAGATAAGAAAGTGTTGCCGGGGCTGGAAGAACAGCTGCAAGCTGCGGAGGAGTTGAGGCGAGTCGGTACGGAACGGCAGGTTCCAAAAGAGGAAAGTTCTACAAAAAAGATGATGTCCACGGCGCTGACTGTCGGCTTAGCGGTAGCGGCCCCGGAACTCGTCGGAGCTAAAGCGCTCTCGAGTCCCGGCGCTATCAGCGGGCTTTTGAGAGAGGGAAAGATGGCAGGTCAGACAGTCTCTAGGGGAGCCGGTTCGAAAGCAGTTTCCGGAGCCCGTACATCTTCGTCGGTTGCAGATATCGGCAGCGCGTATCGTGAGCAGATAAAACAGGCTCGCAGTACCAAGGGGATGGGAGAGCAGGCGGTGAACGCGGTAGCTTCGATGGTAAGCCGCGGGACAAGCGAGGCGTTAAAGGAATCGTGGATGAATCTGATCGATTCATTCGGCTTGACCTTGATCTATATCAACCTCCATGTATTCTGTCGGTTCGTCTTAGGTGAAAAGTTCTTCTGTAAGCTGGGTCAGGAGTGGATGTCGCTGCCGGGCGGCGGCTCCGCCGACGTTCTGAAGACTCCCGGCGCGTCTTTGGATATGCCGTTACCTAAGTCAGGCGGCGGGGGACTCTTCGGCCTTGGCCTTACCGGCATCGGCATCCTGGAGGCGGCGTTATTGGCTTTTATCGATATCGCTCTCATTATACTGATTGCCGTAAGCCTCACGCCTATCATGATTATGGTCAATGTTCTCGCGAACCCCGGCGACGCTGCTTGGAGCGCGCTTACTTCTTTCTTCGGGCTGTAAGTCCGAACCATCGACATGAAATCATTCTTAGCAAACCGTAAGCACTCATCCTTACTTGTCGCCCTTATTTTGGCGGGAGGTTTGTTTTTCTGGCTTTCACCGGCTCACGCAGGTGTGGGTGAATATATGACCCAAGGACTGGCAGCTATCGTCAGCAGCTTTATCTGGCTGCTCGGCAGGCTCCTGACGGTCATCATCTTCATCCTCATGTGGATAGCCCAGTATAATAGTTTCATAAATTCGCCCGCGGTAGCTGCCGGGTGGGAAATCATCCGCGATATCTGCAACATGTTTTTCGTCTTGATATTGCTGGTAATCGCCTTCCAGACAACGATCAATCGCGGTGATTTCAAGATGACGAGCGCTCTGCCGAAGCTGATCTTAGCCGCAATTTTCATCAATTTTTCCAAACTTATTTGCGGTGCCATCATCGACGTAGCGCAGGTGGTGATGCTGACGTTTGTCAATGGATTCCGCGACATCGGCGCTGGCAACTTCGCGTCTCTCTTCAGTCTCAGTGAATTATTGGCGATCGATCCGAGCGGCAGCGCGGATGGCGTTACGCTCTTGTCGGTGCTCGGATCATACCTGCTCGCTTTGATATATATCATAATCGCGATCATCGTGGTCAGCGTCATGGTGTTTATGCTCATCATGCGCATGGTGATGCTCTGGATATTAATTGTGCTCTCGCCGTTGCCATGGCTTCTCGGAGTCGCTCCTCAGACTAAGCCGTACGCGAAACGATGGTGGGATATGTTTTTGAATAATGTGGTATCCGGCCCGCTGCTCGCGTTCTTTATCTGGCTCTCATTCGCCGCTATTTCGGTCGGTTCGACGGCGGACGACGTTTTGAGCGGGACTAAATCTCCCGCCGCCGGAGAGAATGAAGCGACGTATCTTGAAAGTATTCCCGACGTCGGCTTATCGAAAGTGGGCAAGCCGGATACGATGCTTAAATTCTTGATTTCAATCGGTTTGTTGATGGGAGGATTGATGATAACGAAGGAGCTGAGCGGAGCGGTGGGCAGCATGGCGGGCAAAGGATTGGGAGCGGTTAATAAGCTCGGTGGCTGGGCGAAAAAGCAAGGAATCGGCATGGCCAAGAATACCGGGCAGGCCGCAGCCTCGACGGGCCTCAAGGGCACAGGCGCGCTCGCCGGCGGATTGGGCAGGCTCTCTAGCAAGGCTACGGGCGGTAAGTTGGGCGGATCGTTAAGCGCATCCGGCAAATTCCTCAAATCATGGGGAGGCGATATCAGCCATACTCGCCAGCACCATAAGGAGGAAGCCCGCAAGAAAACGCTCGAGAAGCTCGGTATGAAGGACGAGACGATGGATAAATTGAAGGAAGCCGCTAAGACGCCGCTCGGACGCTCGGTCAAGGGAGCTACCGCACTCGGCCTGGGCGCCGTAACGGGCAATCCGTTTATCATGGCAGCCGGTGTCGCCCATCTTGCCGCTGTCCATCAAAAGGATATGGCGGGCGGCATGCTCAAGGGTTTTGCGAGCCTGTATCAGCGGGGAATCAATTATAAGAATTCCATGGATGATACGTTCCAAGCAAAGCGGAATATGAGCCAGCCATATCACGAACGCCAACGAAGCCTCGAGGAACTGGATGAGAATAAGTCCAAGGAAATCGTAGATGTCGAAAAGGCAAAGAGAAAGGAATTGAAGGCTGCCGAGGGCAAGCCGCAGGCCGAGCTTGATCGGATCGAGGCGGCGTATGCGAATAAGTACAAATCGATTACTGATAAATATAAGAATCTGGCCGCGGCCGCTGATGCTACATATAGCCGTACGGCGACCGATGTCCAAAAAGCGAACGATACTGAACATGAAGGCGCATACTTCGCCGCCCAGGATAAGGAAGAGAAGGCGCACGCGGATCTTTTCTCGGCGGGATCCCGTCGGCGGTCCGGAATCAGCAGGGCCAAGGGAGAATATAAGCGCGATGTAAAGTCGCTCAATTCCCTGAAGCAAGAAGAATTGAAGGCTGCCTCCGAGAAGTATAGCGGAGAGAGCCTCCGGATAGAGCATGGAAGGATCAATGCCCGGTACCAGAAGGAACAGGAGAGCCTGAAGAAAGAGAGAGATGCGAAGATCAATGCGGCGAATGCGGCACACTCTTCGCGCGTCGACGTCCCGATGACGAATATGATTACCCGCGGCATTAAGAAGGCCGGTGTGAAGGTGTCGGATTGGGAAACGAATGATCTGACTATCAAAGCGGCCGCTCTCGGCAGCAAGAAGATCAAGACTGCTCGGCAAACGGTTGCTAATATTATCGATGAGGGTTTTGAGGGCACGTCTCCTTCAGAGTTGGCGACAAAATCAGGAATCAATGATGATCACGAGTATTTCTACAAGGAGTTGGGGCATAGTGCCCCGGGCATGAAGGCGGTCATTGCCTATGTACGCAATCTTAAGGAAAACGGTTTTGGCAAGAATGAAAAGGAGATTGATAAAAACAAGAAAGTGATGAACAATCTTAAGAAAGGTATCGCGTATTTCAATGATAAGACACACGGCCATCATGAGGGTGAGTACGCAACATTAATCTCTGAACTTAACGGCCTCGACACTGGTCATAAGAATGTGACGGTATCTGACTGGGGACCGAAGGGCGGCCACGGCCATGGCGGGCACGGTGGCGGGCATGATGATCATAGCGGCCATGGACATGATGAGCATGGCGGCGGCGGCTCACATGGCCACAGCTCCAGTGCTGGTTTCAATTGGTCGCCCAGCGGCGATGACCACGATGATCATGGCGGAGGACATCATTAAACTATAAGATATGATCACGATAGAAGAAGCAATCGAACAATTCCATACGACATTGCCGCTTGAAGTGCAGGAAGAGTTCGGCAAGCCCGCGGTGGTCAAGGATCTTGATCGGATCGGCGGCCAATACGGCGTCGACTTGTCGGCGTTGGCGGTGTTCGTCGCGCTCGGCGAGCTGAGATTCGAAGATCTGGCTTCGTACATCGAGGAAGAATTCGGTTTTGATCCGGTTAAATCAGCCAAGCTTGCGCGGGAATTGCGGGAAGGGCTGTTCGACCAGCTTGTTAATCGCTTGAACTTCCTCAATGCGGATCCGAACAAGAGCATGTCGATTGAACAGGAGAAGTTCTTCGCCGAGCAAATGTTCCGTTCCGGGCTTTTGGCAGAATTAGATGGAAGCCCGATCATCATTGACGCGATCAATATGCGGCTGTTCTTTATCTTGGCGCGTGCCGATGAATTTAAGAAGAAACTTGAGCAAGCATTGTATGATAATGATGAATTGCTTACCGAAGGGACGATCATGGTCAACGGCCAGCCGGTTCGTCCGACGATCGGCAACTGGATCAAAGATTTCATTTCCCGTCAGGGCAGCCAGTCTTTTGACAGCGTCAGCCAGTCAACGTTTCTGATCAACTCGGAAAACGGGCGTATGCTCGATGAGTATGATCGGGAGCGGTTGGCTGCCGTCATCAAGACATATGTCAATATCAAATTCTTTCCTGATAGCATGCCGTCTGATGACGGTGAAGGCTGGGCGATATTGCCGGGAGGCACCGTTGAAGACGAGGCCGAGCTCGGTACGGAGCGAGAAAGCAAAACTGAGTCCGATTCTCCCCAACCGTTCGCGGAAGCTCCGGCGGCGACTGAGAGCGTCGCGAAGCCTCAATCTGAGCCTGCTCCTGCCGTTCCCGTTGCGATCAAGCCTCCCGTGCCCGCTCCTTCCGAGAGCGACGAGGCGCTCGCCTTGAAGAATATGCTCCTCCAATATCCGGCGGGCAGCATTGAGCGCAAAGCCATCGAAGAAGAGCTCAAGAAACTTGAACGACGTTAGACATGCTTTCTTATCTTGTAAAATTCAACGCCTTGCCGAAGGAGATCAGGGACGGTGTTAACGCTCCGTCGACGGTCGCGCGCATCAGCGAACTTGAGGCCGAGTACGGCATCGAACTTGCCCCGGTAATCATGAAGGTGATGGTCCGCGAAGTCCGCCTTGATTCCCTCGGAGCTTTCCTGATCAATGAATTCGGTTTGACGGGGGAGAGGGCGGCCGCGCTTGACCGGGCCTTGCGGCGCGGCGTGTTTTTCGATGTCATCGACTACCTGCTCGGACCCGACAAAGGGCCGAAACTCGTGTTTGACGAATCAGACGAACGCGACGTGAAGAAAGCCGGCCAGCCGCTTTCAACCCGGGATTTTGATGCGGCGATCGACGCATCCGTCGAATCGATAATACGGCAAGCCCGCATCCGTTCCGATGATCCGCTGGCTGCCGGAAAATTCCGCCAGGTGATAAAGACGTATTTGCGAGGTACCCGCGATAAGCGAGCGACCGCTGAAACCCTGACGAAAGCGTCTGAACTCGGAGGCGTAGCGTTGAGCCGCGATACGGCTGAGCGCGTCCTGCTTCTTGCCGATGGCTTCATGCCGAAACTCGCCACTTCGCGGATACAACCGGCAATTCCGTTGCCGGAAGATACGCCCGTTCCGCTGCCGTCGACCCGCGATGTCGATTATGATCTTGAGTCCGCTTTGCGGGAGCGTGGCGGCAAAACTGAACGGATCCCCGCTATTCCGCGGCCTATTTCGGCTCCGAAGCAGCAGACTGCCGTTACGCCGGTAATCGATCCAGGGCATGAATTGATGCCCCCTGTTCCGGTTGTCATCAAAGCCGAGGCGAAGAAGATCGAACCGGCGCCAGCAGCGCCCGAGGCTATGATTCCGGGATCTGATTCCGCAAAAGGGAGGCTCGAAGTTTTGAAGAATTTGATTGCCGGCAAGCCGTTGGATAAGACCGGTTTGCGACAGTTGGCCCAGTCCGAGAAGGCCGATTCGCCGGCAATCCCCAAGCCGATGCCCGGGATCGAGAATCGGCAGAAATCACCGACCGGAAAGATAAAAATGGATGACATCCGTTTCGCTCCGCACGCCGAGAGCCCGATCGATGAAATCCGGAGCATGACGCTGAGGAATTTCCGCCGCTTGAGCATTGATCCTGTCAAGGCGACCGAAAAGATCCGCGAGCGGATGGAGATGCTCGGCCGTGAGGAATATGGCAAGAAGATCGAAGCGATCGCCGCATGGCACCAGAGCCCTGTCAACCGGCTCTATCTCGAAGTCGGACGCAGGAGCCTTGAAGAGAATGTAGGCGTCAAGGCCATCCTTGAGCGTGAACTGAAGAGCCAGCCGGATTTCCTTAAGCCCGCCGAGCTTGAAGCGATCATCAATCTGAATCGCAGCCTTAAATTTTAGCTATGCTCCAATTTACCGTCCCCCAATTCATCGATGTTGAAGATAAGATATTCGGACCGATCACTGTCCGGCAGTTTATAATCATGCTTGTCGGGACGCTTTTGATCGCGTTGGGCTATCGGCTTTTCGATTTCATGCTTTTTGTCGTGTCTGGGCTCCTGATCTTTGCCATATCGACGACATTCGCCTTCGTGAAAATTAACGGAGCGGCGTTCCATTTCTTCTTGCTCAATATCGTCCAGACGTTCAAAAAACCTCGCTTACGGATTTGGCACAAAGATGATACACTGAAAACAGGCGTTGATATTGATAATCTGCCGTCGGTTCCCGTTGCCGTCGTATCGCCCCATCATTATTCGGCGAGCCGCCTTAATGAGTTATCGTTGATTGTCGATACTCAGGGCTCATATCAGGGGGAAGAGAGCGACAGCGTCGTCATTCGGCCGCAAGCGGGTAGATCGGCCGATTTTTAACATCGTATGGCACAGAAAGCAGCAGCTCCAGCGCATCCGTCTACGTTGCGGTATCTCGATATCGCGGGAATACGGCAGGACACCGTCATCATGAATGACGGTAATTTGCGTTCTGTAATCATGGTTTCAAGCATTAATTTCGCCTTGAAGAACGAGGATGAGCAGAACGCGATCATTTCCGCGTATGTCAGTTTCCTGAATAATATAAACTTCCCGCTTCAGATCGTCATCCAATCCCGCGAGCTCGATATCGAGACGTATCTTTCTCAGCTGCGGCAGAAAGAGAAGGAACAGACTAACGAGCTGCTAAAGATGCAGATTACGGAGTATATCAGCTATATTAAAGAGCTGGTGTCGCTGTCTAAGATCATGAATAAGCGGTTCTATGTCATTGTTCCCTATAATCCGCAGTCCGATAAGAAAAAAGGCTTCTTCACCCGCCTGACCGAAACGTTCAGCCCGGCGCAGCTTATCAAGATGAAAGAGGATCGATTCCTCCGGTTACGTAAAGAGCTGTCTCGACGCGTCGATACGGTTATTTCCGGACTGTCTTCGATCGGCCTGAATACGATCGAGCTTGATACGCAAAGCTTGATCGAACTGTATTACAATACGTATAATCCGGTCACTTCGGCTAACGAGAAGATGGCGGAAACCGAGAAGCTACGCATCGAATCCTAAGATATGTTGAAATTTTCAGATATTTTCAAGAAAAAGACACCGGACCCTGAAGAGGAAGCCGAGGTGCCGTCATCCGGTCTGCCGGGCAATATCCAAGATATCGCGCGTTACGAGGAAGAGACGCGCGCGGCCGAGGAAGTCGTTTCGGAAGAAAAGACGTTCCGTCGCGGCTTGATTTCCATTAATGAGCTTATAGCTCCGGATAGCTTCGAGGTGAATCCTCATTATCTTAAGCTCGGTACAAAATTCTTACGGACGATTTTCGTCGTTTCTTATCCACGGTATGTCAGTGTCGGGTGGTTCGCGCCGGTCATCAACCTGAACACGACGTTTGACGTCGCTATGTTCTTTTATCCGGTTAAGAGCGCAATCATTTTGAAACAGCTCAGGAAGAAGGTCGGCGCCTTGGAAGCCCAGATTATCGGCGATTCGGAAAAAGGATCGCCGCGAGATCCGATCCGCGAGACGGCCTTGCGCGATATCGAGAGCCTCCGTGATTCGTTGACGCAAGGAACTGAGAAATTTTTCCAGTTCGCGCTCTATGTCACGCTGTATGCCGATACGCTTGAAGAGCTTGACCGCATGTCCGATACGGTAGAGGATATTTTCGGTTCGCGCCTGGTGTACTCAAAGCGAGTATATTATCAGGCCGAGCAGGGCTTCAACTCTACACTGCCGCTCAATAATGACGAGCTGTACATCGCTTTCAACATGAATTCCTCGCCCGTAGCCTCGTCATTCCCGTTCGTCTCGAGCGAGCTGACGTCGGATAACGGCATCCTCTACGGAATCAATCGCCACAATAACAGCCTTATCCTGTTCGATCGTTTCAGCCTCCAGAACGCTAATTCGGTCGTCTTCGCGACATCCGGTGCCGGCAAGAGCTACGCGATCAAGCTTGAGATCCTGCGTACGCTCATGATGGGAGCTGAGATCATAGTTATCGATCCCGAATACGAGTACAAGCATCTGGCTGAAGCGGTCGGCGGCACGTATATCAATATTTCTCTCGCTTCGGAGTCGAAGATCAATCCCTTCGATCTGCCGAAGGCGGTGGGCGACCAAACGAAAGTGGAAGATGTCATCCGTTCCGCCGTCATAACGCTCAAGGGGCTCATCAAGCTGATGATCGGGAATTTGTCGTATGAAGAGGACTCGATCGTCGATCGGGCTTTGCTTGAGACATATGCTCGGAAAGACATCACTCCCGATTCCGATCTGACCAAGGTTGAGCCGCCGATCATGCAGGATTTCGAAGAGATTCTCGGCGGTATGGAGGGCGGTGGAGATCTCGCCACCCGGCTTAAGAAATATACCGAAGGAACCTTCGCTGGATTATTCAATCATCCGACAAATGTCGAGATGGATAATCAGCTTGTCTGCTTTTCGGTCCGTGATCTGGAAGATGAATTGCGTCCGATGGCTATCTATACGATTGTCAATTATATCTGGAATGAAGTACGAAGCCAGGTTCGCAAGCGCGTCTTGGTCATCGATGAAGCCTGGTGGCTTATGCAGCATGAGGACAGCGCGAAGTTCATCTATGCGCTCGTCAAGCGTTGTCGCAAGTATTATCTCGGCGTAACTACGATCACGCAGGACGTGAATGACTTCTTGCGCTCCCAGTACGGTCAAGCCATCGTCACAAACTCCTCGTTGCAGATACTCTTGAAACAGTCGCCGGCGGCTATCGATCTCGTCCAGAAAACATTCATTCTCACTGAAAGTGAAAAATACTTGCTGCTAGAATGCGGTGTCGGAGAAGGGATTTTCTTTGCGGGCAACAAGCATGCCGCTATCAAAGTCGTTGCCTCATATGTCGAAGACCAACTTATCACTTCTGATCCGCGCCAGCTGCTTGAGATCGAAGAGGCGAAGAAGCAGGCTGCCGAGGAACAGGTAAGCTAACTTAATTCATTTGATACGCTCTATGAATCGAAAAGCAATCGCATTGCTCGTTGGCGGACTGCTCGTCCTGGCCGCGATCATCTATTTTATCTTTTTCTACGAGTTCGGGCAGCCGGAACAGGATCCCTCGTCGCAAACTAACACCCAGGTCGAAGCGGAGCCTGTCATTTCAACGACTGCGCCCGACGCAGGTCCTGCGGTGGCGGTTCGTACCGAGGCGGAGAAAAGCCGTGACGCGGCGAATCAGCTCGCAATTTTCTTCACCGAGAGATATGGAACATCTTCGACCCAGGCAGATTTCTCGAACCTGGTCGATTCCGAGTTGTTTATGACAGATGCTTTCAAAGCTGTGACGGAGAAGTATATAGCGGCTGAACGGACAAAAGCGCTTGCTCAAGCATACTCCGGCATTACGACTAAGGCCATCATCGCCGAATTTAAGACGATTTCAGAGATTGCCGGAACCGCAGAAGTGACTGTCCGGACGAAGCGTCAGGAGGTAAATGACAAGAAAGAAGCGAATGCATATAGCCAGGATCTCAATCTGACTTTGAAGAAAGTAGGCGGCGACTGGAAAGTCGATAGCGCGGTTTGGATTAAGCGATAACCATATTCTTTCAGGAGGGGATAAGCAGAATGCGTGCAAGCGCGTCGGGGCGTGGTGCCTTGACGCGCTTTTTCCGCGTTATTGCTTCGGTTGCGGAACCGAGGGGGCTTTCGTTTGTGACGCCTGCCTGCCGTTAACTGCCGCGATGTATCAGCAAGGCTGTTTCGGTTGCGGAGCGGTTTCGCCTGATGGTCGGATTTGTGCTTCCTGTCGCAGCCGGTATGCTTTTGACGGCGCGATCATAGCTGCTGATTATGACCTGCCCTTGGTTTCATCGCTTGTCAAGGGCTGTAAGTATCGGTTCGTACGTGAAGTCGGAGCTGAGCTTGCCGATATAATCATCCGTCGGCTCGAAATAGAAGTAGCGGCAGGCAGGGGGATCGGCGCTGGCATATTCTCGTATGCGATTATCCCGGTGCCATTGAGCCGACGGCGTAGCCGCTGGCGAGGCTTCAATCAAGCCGAGGAAATAGGAGAACGCATAAGCCGTTATTTCTCGTTGCCGGTCGTTCGGTGCCTTACCCGGACCCACCGGCCGCCTCAAGCTAAGCTGGCAGAGTCAGACCGCTTGATAAACTTGCACGGCGCTTTCACTATAACCGAAATTCCGCCGAAACGATGTCTCCTGATTGATGATGTGATGACGACCGGCTCGACGGCTCAGGAATGCGCTAAGACGCTCCGGGCGGCTGGAGCCGAGGAGATCTGGATAGCAGTGGTCGCTAAGGGATAAGAAAAGACCGGCATTTCTGCCGGTCTTTTCAGTTCGCTACGCAGCGTAGGCTGGTGCTCTCGTGAGGAATCGAACCTCAATTACAAGATCCGCAATCTTGCGTCCTATCCGTTGAACGACGAGAGCTTGCAAAAAGAAACATATCAGTCGCGAGCCGTACTGTCAATGATATGTGCGGAGAGTGAGGGATTCGAACCCTCGAGGGGCTTATCACCCCTACCTCGTTAGCAGTGAGGCGCTTTCGGCCACTCAGCCAACTCTCCATTCCACGGGTACGATGCCGTCTCCTGCCCTGGTTATAGCGACGGCGGAGAGGGAGGGATTCGAACCCTCGAGCCGCTTTCACGGCTGACAGTTTTCAAGACTGTTCCATTCAACCACTCTGGCACCTCTCCCTCTATCATAAAAAGCTATAAAGGGCATGCAGCCGACGGACGGCTATCGCCGCTTTATAACTTTTATGCTACAATAATCATACGAAAAAGACCTATTTTTGTCAATTATATGGCTGAAGCTGAAATCTCCGCCGGCATTGAAATAATCAGTTGGGAAGTGCCCGAATTTCATAAGCATGATCGCGGCCGATGGTGGTATATCCTCTCCGGAGTGCTTGCTGTTGCCTTAATCGTGTACGCGGTCGCTTCGGGTAATTTTCTTTTCGCTGTCATTATCCTTGTTGGCGGTTTTGTCATGATGTTTAACGATGCCAGGCATCCTCAAATGGTAAGCATATCCGTGACGACTGAAGGGATCGTGATCGGCAATAAGTTCTATGACTATGATGAGATCCGGCATTTTGCGATCGTATATAAGCCGGCATTCGATCTCAAGAGGGTGTATTTTGAATTTAAGAATCCCGTCCGCCAGCGCTTATCGCTCTCTCTGTTCGACGTCAATCCGCTTTTCTTGCGAGAACACTTAGTAAAGTATCTGTCCGAGGACGTGGATCGCAATGAAGAGCCTCTTTCGGAGTTTGTAACTCGACTGCTTAAGCTATAGCCTTCCGACTTTTCCGATAGCGGCAAGCGAGCCTTGCCGTTTTTGATACCAAGGAATATGACGCTGTCAGCGTTCAAAAAGATAATCTGGAACCACTATCGGAAGCATAAGCGCGACTTTCCTTGGCGCCGTACTCGTGATCCGTACCGGGTACTGGTTTCTGAAATCATGCTCCAGCAGACCCAGGCGCCACGGGTCGTTGAAAAGTATCAAAGCTTCATCAAGCGTTTTCCTGATTTTGACTCGCTTGCCCGCTCGTCAGTCTCTTCCGTCTTGCGCGAGTGGCAGGGACTCGGCTATAATCGCCGCGGCTTGGCGTTGAAGAAAGCCGCCGAGACGGTTATGAAAGACCACTCAGGTACACTGCCTCGTTCGTATGAAGCGTTGCTCGGGCTCCCGGGAATCGGACCGGCAACCGCGGGGGATATCCTGGCGTTTGCTTGGAATAAGCCGAAAGCGATCATCGAGACGAATATCCGGACCGTCTTCATCCATTGCTTCTTCAACGATCGGCAGGGGATACATGACCGCGATATCATGCCGCTGATCGAAAAGACCCTTGACCGCGCTAATCCTCGGGAATGGTATTACGCGCTCATGGATTACGGAGCGATGCTGAAACGGACGGTCCCGAATCCGAGCCGTCGCAGCCGGCATTACGCGCGCCAATCAGCTTTCAAGGGATCGAACCGCGAGCTACGCTCAAAGCTTCTTAAATACCTGCTTGCCTACGGGCGGCAGCGCACAGAGATTATTCTCGAAGCTGTGGATGCGCCGAAAGAAATCATTTTGAAAAACCTTCAGGCAATGGCGAGCGAGGGATTGATAGCGGAAAAGAAAACCCGCGCCGCCGTCTTTTATTTCGTTCCGTGATCCTCATATGGAACTCTCGACTCCTATAACCTCGCTGTCGCGGATCGGAACTGTCACCGCCCGCAACCTTTCGAAACTCGGACTGGAAACGGTCGCCGACATCCTTTTTTATTTCCCGTTCCGGTACGATGATTTCAGTACGAGCCTGCCGATCGCCGAAGCCCGTGCCGGGCAGACGGTCAATATCAGCGGCCAGGTAGAATTGATCCAGAATAAGCGCAGTCCGCGCAAACGGATGTATATCACGGAAGCGCTGATCAATGACGGCACGGAAACGATACGCGTCATCTGGTTCAATCAGCCGTTCCTGACCCGTACCTTGAAAGCGGGAGATGAGGTTTCTTTGTCGGGGCGGATTACTGAAGATTATGGCGGCCTGGTCATGACATCGCCGGCGTATGAGAAGACGGCGGGCAAAGCGATCCATACGCAGGGAATGGTTCCGGTCTATCATACGACATATTCGGTAACGCAGAAGCAGCTGCGTTCCGCCATCGCCCAGGTCGTGCCGCTGGCTGGGCGGGTTACGGATTGGCTGCCGTCCGACATTGTCCGCGGCAACGGCCTGGAACCGCTCAGCCAAGCGATCACTCAGATCCATTTTCCGGACAGCCCTGAAGCCCTTAAGCGGGCGAAAGAACGGCTCGGCTTCAATGAGCTCTTCCTCGTGCAGCTGCGCGCCCAATTCCAGCGCCGTCAGCACGCTGCCGCCGAAGCTCCCGCAATCGCCTTCGCTACCGAGGAAACGAAAGCGTTCGTCAGGGAGCTGCCGTTCGACCTGACGCCTGATCAGAAGAAAGCCGCCTGGGAAATCATCCGAGACATGGAAACCGGCGAGCCGATGGTACGGCTGCTCCAAGGCGATGTCGGTTCCGGCAAGACGGTCGTAGCCTGCCTCGCGATGCTCAACGTCTTCTTGTCCGGCAGCCAATCCGCCTTGATGGTGCCGACGGAAATATTGGCGCGCCAGCATTTCGATACGCTGACGCTGAAGCTCTTCGCCCATACATCCGCCCGGATTGTCCTCCAGACGGCGAATTACCATTATTCCAGGCAGGCTGACGGAACGATCTCGACGTTAGAAAAGAAAGCGATCCCGGCAGCGATCGCGGAAGCCGACATCGTTATCGGCACGCATGCTTTGATCCAGCAGGCGGTCGAATTCCCGCGCCTCGGTTTGGCTGTCATCGATGAACAGCATCGTTTCGGCGTCGACCAGCGCAGCCGGCTCGTCGCCAAGATCGGCGGCGCTGAATCGATGCCGCACCTGCTCTCGATGACGGCAACGCCGATCCCGCGCAGCCTCGCCCTCGCGCTCTATGGCGACCTTGATATTTCGATAATCAAGGAGCTGCCGGCAGGACGCAAGAAGATCATGACCCGGGTCGTCGAAGAGAAGCAGCGGGAAGAAATGTACCGCTTCATCGAAACCGAACTCGAAGCCGGTCGTCAGGCGTTTGTCATCTGCCCGCTGATCGATCCTTCGGATAAGCTCGGCGTCAAGTCGGTGACGGTCGAACATAAACGGCTCGACGAGGCTGTCTTTAAGGATTACACGGTCGGGCTCCTGCACGGACGGCTCAAAGCGGGGGAGCGCGAACAGGTGATGGCGGATTTCGCGGCGAACAAGGTCCAGCTGCTCGTCGCTACATCGGTCATTGAAATCGGGATCGACATTCCGAACGCGAGCGTCATGCTCGTCGAAGACGCGGACCGGTTCGGCTTGGCGCAGCTGCATCAGTACCGCGGCCGTGTCGGACGAAGCGATATGCAATCGTATTGTTTCCTGGTCAGCCAGGTATCGGATCCCCGTTCTCTCAGCCGCCTAGACGCGATGACTAAATTCGATAACGGTTTCGACCTGGCCAATGCCGACCTTCATTTCCGCGGGCCGGGCGAAGTCTACGGCCTTGAACAGAAAGGTTTCCCTGAACTGAAGATGGCGAATTTTTACGATGTCGCGATGATCAAGAAAGCCCGGGATGCGGCCCTGAAATTGCTCGAAACCGATCCGAACCTCACCCATCAGCCGATCCTGGTTCGGGAACTGGGGGAATGGAAAAAACGGGCGCATTTGGAGTAGTGGGCCCATTTTGACGCTAATATCTTGAAATACCCCTAAAACAGGGGTATCTTTGAATATCTCTTGACATAAAGCCGTAAAAGTGATATAATCATATATTACTGAAATTGGAAAGAAAATTTAAAAAACAATAAATATAGAAGGAGCTAACAATGAGTAACACCTCAACGGCAACACCTCCCTCCGCAAAAAAAGGTAGCGGGGCTTCAACGAAGCCGCCGAAACTTACCGCTTCGGAACCTGAATGCGAGATAACCGCCAGCGGTATCTTACTGAGGATCCATGCCTATCTAAGGAATGAAAATGGCAAGGCGATACGCCAGAAAGAAGTGGTTTTCAAGACCGGTACGACTGTTCTGGGAGGCTCCCAGAGAGTGACGGATATAACCGGTGAAGCAACTCTCCAGCATGTATTCCCGCCAACCGATCAGGACCAGGTAAAAAATATCAGAATAACCTCCCCGGAAACTTCTGATAAAGTAGACTTGATGGTTCATCTGCCTAAGATCATAAAGCCCAGCAAGAACCCGCAACGGGTAAATATTGAGCAGATTGACTTTGAGCAAAGTTCTAAGAAGTTTACAGTAAAGGTCCGCCTGATGAAAGAAGAAGGTTTTATCATTCCTGGGCAGAATATTGTTTTTCTTATCAGGGATAAAATTTTTTCAGTGCCCACTAATGACGATGGTTATGTTTGCTGGGAAGTGCCTGCTGATATGGCCCCCCAGAAAGACAATGATGAAGTCGAGCTTATCGCAACGACGGACGGCATTGAGGAGAAGATGTACGATTTCCTTGCAC